>JAMWZF010000242.1 GCA_024304875.1 Paracoccaceae bacterium | reverse complement strand
GCGGCGCTGCCCTCATGTCCGTCCCCGGACTGCCCGGGATGATCCGCCACCACGGCACGCTCTACCGCGACCTTGCCGACCCCGCCGCCTTCTTCCGGGGCGAGACAACGACCGAACTGGCCGGCCTCTGGCCCTACGTCTTCGGCGCCGGCGCGGCCGAGGATCCGGCCCGCGCCGCCCGCTATTCGCGGCTGATGCAGGACAGCATGGCGCTGGTGGCCGAGGATACCCTGGCCGCGGTGGACCTCTCGCGCGCGCGGCACCTGATGGACGTGGGCGGCGGCACCGGGGCCTTCCTTCGGGCGGTGGCCGGGGCGCAGCCGGGGCTTACCCTGACGCTGTTCGACCTGCCCGCCGTGATCGCCGGGGCAGGGGCCTTGCCCGCCAGGGCCCAGGCTCTGGGCGGATCGTTCCGCGACGCGCCCCTGCCGCGCGGCGCCGACGTCATCACGCTGGTCCGGGTGCTCTACGACCATGACGACGCCACCGTCCGGGACCTGCTGGCCAAGGTTTACGCGGCCCTGCCGCCCGGCGGGCGGGTGATCGTCAGCGAACCGATGACCGGCTGCCGCGCCGGGGACAGCTATTTCGCGCTCTACTGCATGGCGATGCGCACCGGGACGGCACGCAGCGCGGCCGCGATCTCGGCGCTGCTGGACGAGGCCGGGTTCGGCCGCGTCACCCGCCACCGCCCGCGCCGGGCCTTCGTCACCTCGGTGGTCGAGGCTGTCAAACAAAGTTGACACCGGCATGTCTGCTAGAATTGACATATAGAAGTGTCAGGTTAGACTGACAGCAAGAAAGCCTGCCGAGTGAGTCCCCCACACGGACCCGCGGCAGGAGGGAGGACAAGTGAAGACCGCAGCCGTGCTCCTCGACGCACCCAAGTCCATCGGTTTGGCCGAGGTCGGCCTCACGGACCCGGGTGCCGACGACGTGGTCGTCCGCATCGACTGCTCGGGGATCTCCACCGGCACCGAGAAACTCTTCTACTCCGGCCAGATGCCGCCCTTCCCGGGCATGGGCTACCCGCTGGTCCCCGGCTACGAGGCCGCGGGCGAAGTGGTCGAGGCGCCCCGCCATCTGGGCCTGAAGCCAGGGCAACGCGTCTTCGTGCCCGGCGCCTCCTGCTACCGGGACGCCCACGGCCTCTTCGGCGGCTCCGCCCGGCAGATCGTCACCGCCGCCAGCCGCGTGACACCCATCGACAGCACCCTCGGCCCCGAGGGCGCGCTTCTGGCCCTCGCCGCCACGGCCCGCCATGCCCTCGCCGGCCCCGGCGTGCGGATGCCTCAGCTCATCATCGGCCACGGCGTCCTCGGCCGCCTGCTGGCCCGCCTGACCGTCGCCGCCGGCGCCCCCGCGCCGACGGTGTGGGAGGTCGACCCGGCCCGCACCGCAGGCGCCGACGGTTACGACGTCATCCACCCGGACACGGACGAGCGCCGCGACTACGCCGCGATCTACGACGCCTCGGGCCGCGCCGACCTGCTGAACGACTGGATCGGCCGGCTGACGAAAGGGGGCGAGATCGTCCTCGCGGGCTTCTACACCGCCCCCATCCAGTTCGCCTTCCCGCCCGCCTTCATGCGCGAGGCGCGCCTGCGCATCGCCGCCGAATGGACGGCCGGCGACATGACCGCCACGAAACGCCTGGTCGAAAGCGGCGCGCTGTCGCTCAGCGGCCTCATCACCCACACCCGCCCGGCAGCCGATGCGGCGGAGGCCTACCAGACGGCCTTCGACGACCCGGCCTGCCTCAAAATGATCCTCGACTGGAGCCAGATCTCATGAAGGACGAAGTCCCGAACCTCTCGGACTACGACACCCGACTGCGAGACGAGGCACACGAGCCTTCTCTTGAAGTGCCGCAGGGCGCGCCCACCAAGAAGACGCAGATCATCGCGATCTACGGCAAGGGGGGCATCGGCAAGTCCTTCACCCTCGCCAACCTCAGCCACATGATGGCCGAGCAGGGCAAGCGCGTGCTGCTGATCGGCTGCGATCCCAAGTCCGACACCACCTCGCTGCTCTTCGGCGGCAAGGCCTGCCCGACGATCATCGAGACCTCCACCAGGAAGAAGCTGGCGGGTGAAGAGATCAAGGTCGGCGACGTCTGCTTCAAGCGCGGCGGCGTCTTCGCGATGGAACTGGGCGGCCCCGAAGTGGGGCGCGGCTGCGGCGGACGGGGCATCATCCACGGGTTCGAGACGCTCGAGAAGCTGGGCTTCCACGACTGGGACTTCGACTTCGTCCTGCTGGACTTCCTCGGCGACGTGGTCTGCGGCGGCTTCGGCCTGCCGATCGCCCGCGACATGGCGCAGAAGGTGATCCTCGTCGCCTCCAACGACCTGCAATCGCTCTACGTCGCCAACAACGTCTGCTCGGCGGTCGAATACTTCCGCAAGCTCGGCGGCAACGTCGGCGTCGCGGGCCTCGTGGTGAACAAGGACGACCACTCCGGCGAGGCCCAGGCCTTCGCCAAGGCGGTCGACATCCCGATCCTGGCGTCGATCCCGCAGGACGACGACCTGCGCAAGAAGTCGGCCAATTACCAGATCGTCGGCACCGCGCAGTCCCAGTGGGGGTCGCTCTTCGCAGAGCTGGGCCTCAACGTCTCCGAAGCCCCGCCGCTGCGCCCCTCCGCCCTGACCCAGGATGAACTCCTGGAACTGTTCGACGGCTCCGACACCGGCGCCGGCGTCACGCTCGAGCCCGCCACCGACGCCGACATGCGCGGCAAGAACGCGGCGCCCAGGGAATCGCTGGAGGTCGTCTACGACGATGCCTGATCGCGAAACCTATAACGTGTCCTACGACGACAGCGGCGACGTGGAGGTGATCCGCGCCGAGGCTGACGCACGGGCCGATACCGATGCCCCGCAGACGCTCGGCTGCCATTCCGGCGGCGAGATGGCGAAGGCGGCCGAGATGGCCGCGCCCTCGCTGATGGAGCAGTTCCGCGCCGACTACCCGCAAGGCCCCCACGACAAGCCGCAAAGCATGTGTCCCGCCTTCGGGTCCCTCCGCGTGGGCCTCAGGATGAAGCGGGTGGCGACGATCCTCTCCGGCTCGGCCTGCTGCGTCTACGGCCTCACGTTCGTGTCGCACTTCTACGGCGCCCGCCGGTCCGTCGGCTACGTGCCCTTCAATTCCGAAAGCCTCGTCACCGGCAAGCTGTTCGAGGACATCCGCGACGCGGTCCACGAGATCGCAGATCCCGACAAGCTCGACGCCATCGTAGTGACCAACCTCTGCGTGCCCACCGCCTCCGGCGTGCCGCTCCGCCTGCTGCCCAAGGAAATCGACGGCGTCCGGGTGGTGGGCATCGACGTGCCCGGCTTCGGCGTGCCGACCCATGCCGAGGCCAAGGACGTCCTTGCCGGGGCCATGCTGAACTACGCCCGCAAGGAGGCCGAGGCCGGCCCCGTCCCGCGCCCGGAGCGCGGCACGGACGACCGCCCCACCGTCGCCCTGCTGGGCGAGATGTTCCCCGCCGACCCGGTGATGATCGGCGCAATGCTGGCGCCCCTCGGCCTTGCCGCCGGGCCGACCGTGCCCTGCCGCGAATGGCGCGAGCTTTACGCCGCGCTCGATTGCGGCGCCGTCGCCGCCATCCACCCGTTCTACACCGCCGCCGTGCGCGAGTTCGAGGCCGCGGGCCGGCCCGTCGTCGGCTCCGCCCCGGTGGGCGCCGAGGGCACCGCCGCCTGGCTGGCCGGCATCGGAGAGGCCTTCGGGCTGCCCGCCGACACCGTCGCCGCCGCCCAGAACGCCTTCGTCGGCGCGATCAGGGGCGCGCTGGCCGCGAACCCCATCGAGGGCCGGATCACCGTCTCGGGCTACGAGGGCTCCGAGTTGCTGGTCGCCCGGCTGCTGATCGAAAGCGGCGCGACGGTTCCTTACGTCGGCACCGCCTGTCCCAGGACGCGCTGGTCCGCCGCCGACGCCGAATGGCTCGCCGCCCACGGCGCCGAGGTCCGCTTCCGCGCCTCGCTCGAGGACGATCTCTCCGCGATGGAGGGCCACCAGCCCGACCTCGCCATCGGCACCACGCCGGTCGTGCAGCGGGCCAAGGAACTCGGCACCCCCGCGCTCTACTTCACCAACCTCATCTCCGCCCGGCCCCTGATGGGCCCCGCCGGGGCCGGCTCGCTGGGCGAGGTCATCCGCGCCGCGATGGCGGGCAGGGACCGCATGGCCGGGATGAAGGCCTTCTTCGAGGGCGTCGGCCAGGGCGACACCGCCGGCATCTGGGAAGGCGCGCCGAACCTGCGCCCCGACTTCCGCGCGCAGCACCAGCGCAAGCTCGACAAGAAGGCCAAGGCGGCCAAAGCGGCGGAGATGATATGACCACTCCGCGTCCATATCCCGCCGCGCCCCGGACCCCGATCCGGGGCCTCGCCGGCCCCGCCGCGTCCGGTTCACACCTCGCAAAAGTGTCTCGGGCGGCGGTTCACACCTCTGACATTCTGGCCTGTGCCCGGTTCTCACCCGTGACATGCGCGGCGGAGGACAGCCCATGCTGATCCAGGACCACGACCGCGCCGGCGGCTACTGGGGGGCCGTCTACGCCTTCACCGCCATCAAGGGTTTGCAGGTCGTCATCGACGGCCCCGTCGGCTGCGAGAACCTGCCGGTCACCTCCGTCCTGCACTACACCGACGGCCTGCCGCCCCACGAATTGCCCATTGTTGTCACGGGCTTGGCCGAGGAAGAGCTGGGCCGCGACGGCACCGAGGGCGCGATGAAGCGCGCCTGGCAGACGCTGGACCCCGCGCTCCCGGCCGTGGTGGTGACCGGCTCCATCGCCGAGATGATCGGCGGCGGCGTCACCCCGCAAGGCACGAATATCCAACGCTTTTTGCCCCGCACCATCGACGAGGACCAGTGGGAAGCCGCCGACCGCGCGATGACCTGGCTGTTCACCGAATTCGGCCAGACCAAGGGCCGGATGCCGCCCGAGGCGAAGCGCGAGGAGGGCTCCAGGCCCC
>JAMWZF010000241.1:1293-5014 GCA_024304875.1 Paracoccaceae bacterium | reverse complement strand
TGAATCCCCTTTGGCTCGCCCCGGTTGCGCCTTAATTAGAACCTGCCCGACTGGGGGGCGAACGGCCGATGGGGCGGCCGTGAGGCGAGCGTTGCGCGTCTCTGAAAAGGTGTCTGCGAAACGGGTATTCCCTTCGCATGCTGTGAACCGTGACAGAGGTCGCTTCGGCGCGGCCCGGCGTGCTGCGCCGTACGAGGGAGACGAACGATGACCTTCTATTTCTTCAAGGATGCCTGCATTTCCGGCCGCATGTTCACCGACAGCGATGGGGACAACACCGAGAACAAGTCCTCGGGCGGCTACGAGGCCGGCATCGCGGGCCAGACGGTCAAGCTCTTGAATGAATGGGGTCACGTCATTGCGACGACCACGACCAAGGCCGATGGCTCCTACAGCTTCGGCGGCCTCAGCTGCGGAAACTACTACGTGCAGTTCCCCACCTCGGTGGACGGCCAGGGCCTCGTGCGCGAAGACGTGGGCGCGGGCGGCGAGGACAGCGATGCCGACGTGAGCACCGGCACGAGCTTCAGGATCTGCGTCGACAATGACGACAAGGTCTACAACGTCGACGCCGGCTACACTTGCGAACCCCCGGTGCAGGATCCCGACGGGCCGGTCGACGGCGAAGCCTTCGGCGAGACGATGGTGCTGGGCTACGACGACGCCAACGCCCCCACCGACGGCGGCGGCGACAAGATCACCAACGAGGCCGACACGATCTACGGCAACGGCGGCGACGATTACATCGAGGGCGCCGGCGGCGACGACCTGATCTACGGCGACAGCGGCGACCAGACGACCGGCACCGAGGCGGTGCAGGAGGCCTTCAAGTGGTCCCAGCTGAAGGACGTCAACAACGGGCACCTGTCCGACGGCGAGAAGATCGTCAGCCAGTCGCAGGACACCGGCGAGAACGTCGTGACGCTGACCCTCGACAAGGATGACTCCAACACCTTCGCGTCCGACCAGCAGAAGGTCCATTCGATCGACACCGGCTCCCTGCCGGGCGCGAATGCCTACAGTTCGCTCGAGAGCGATCTGGACACCAAGTACGACAGCGAGACCTACACGCTCGAGTTCCAGAAGCAGGCCGAGAACATCTCGTTCCGGATCAACGACATCGACAACGCCTCCAAGGTCGTGGTCAGGGCCTGGGACGCGCAGGGCAACCCGGTTCCGGTCTACCTGGCCGCCGGCTACAAGGTCGAACTGAAGGACCTCGACGGCGTGCCCGGCGAGGAGACCGCGATCTCGAAGGGCGGCAACGCACAGGACACCACGCCCGACTACTCGGCACTGGTGTCGATCCCGGGCCCGATCTCGAAGATCGAGATCACGCACACCCAGATCGGCAACAACGACAGCCAGGTGAACGTCACCGACATCTACTTCGACACCGTCGCGGGGGTCGACCTCGGCGCGCCGGGCAACGACACCATCTACGGCGGCGCCGGTGAGGACGTGATCTACGGAGAGGCCGGCAACGACAGGCTGCACGGCGGCGACGATGCCGACACGATCTACGGCGGGACCGGCAACGACTCCATCTACGGCGGCAAGGGCGGCGACCTGCTGCACGGCGACGAGGGCGACGACTACATCCAGGGCAACGAGAACGACGACCTCATCTACGGCGGCGACGGCAACGACACCATCCTCGGCCAGGGCGGCACCGACGGCCTCTATGGCGGCGCCGGCAACGACAGCATCCTCGGCGGCCTCGACGGCGACGTGATCGAGGGCGGCGACGGTGACGACATCGTCGACGGCGCGGCCGGCAACGACACCGTCTTCGGCGGCGACGGCAACGACACGGTGATCGGCGGCGGCGGCGACGACAGCCTGTTTGGCGGCAAGGGCGACGACTCCATCCTCGGTGACAACAACGAGGACTACATCGAGGGCGGCGAGGGCGACGACACCATCGACGCCGGGGCCAGCGACGACACCGTTTACGGCGATGCCGGCAATGACAACGTCATCGGCGGCGCCGGCAGCGACAAGCTCTACGGCGGCGACGATCGCGACAGCTTCTTCGGCGGCAATTCCGGCGACCACGTCGACGGCGGCGCGGGCGGCGACGATTTCGACACCCTGGACCTGACCGGCTCGGACGTCGATTTCATCACCTATACCTCCGACGACCGCGAGGACGGCGTCGTGACCTTCCTCGATGGCAAGACGATGACCTTCGAGGAAATCGAGAACGTCATTCCCTGCTTCACCCCCGGCACGATGATCGCCACCCCGCGCGGCGAGAAGCTGGTGGAAGAGCTGCGCGAGGGCGACCGCGTCATCACCCGCGACAACGGCATCCAGGAGATCCGCTGGATCGGCCACAAGGAGATGAAGGGCACCGACCTGGCCCGGAACCCGCACCTCAAGCCGGTTCTGATCAAGGCCGGATCCCTCGGCAACGGGCTGCCCGAGCGCGACATGCTCGTCAGCCCGAACCACCGGATCCTCGTCGCCAACGACCTCACCCAGCTCTACTTCGAAGAGCGCGAGGTTCTGGCGGCGGCGAAGCATCTGGTCGGAACCGCGGGCATTCATGCCCTCAACGTGATGGCGACGACCTACATCCACTTCATGTTCGACAACCACGAGGTCGTACTGTCGAACGGCGCCTGGACCGAGAGTTTCCAGCCCGGCGACTACAGCCTCAAGGGCATCGGCAACAGCCAGCGGTCCGAGATCTTCGAACTCTTCCCCGAGTTGCAGAAACGCCAGGGCCGCGAGGCCTATACCGCCGCCCGCCGGGCGCTCAAGAAGCACGAGGCCGCGCTTCTGGTGAAGTGACTTGAGTCATGCAGCGCCTGCCCGAGCTGGACCGGGCAGGCAGGAGCAGGGGACCCGGGGGCGGGTCCCCTGTGTCCGTTCTGGATACGGCTGGTCCCGGTTCGAGCGTGGATCTGCGCGTCAGCCGCGCCAGGCCTCCCAGTCCTCGGGCGTGTCGAGGTCGGTGAGCGCGCGGCGACCGGGCAGGGGAACGAGATGCATCTTGTCCCTGTGGCGGGCCACGATGTCCTTGCCGCCCTCATCGCCGGAGAGCCGGGCGAACTCCTCGCGCAGGGTGCCGTCGAAGAGGATGGGATGCCCCGGCGTGCCGTCCTCCGCCGCGCCGCGCCAGATGCGCGCGTCCGGCCTCCTGCCGCGCGCCGCGATCACGGCGGCGATGTCCTCGGCTCGGATGTCGGGCATGTCGCCCAGCATCACCAGGAACGCCTCGCAGGCGGGCAGGGCAGCGACGCCGGCGCGCAGGGTGCCGGACTGCCCCTCGCGCGCTGCGTCCAGCCTGTGCAGCACGAGGTCAAGGCCGACGATCGCCAGACCCCGCTCGGGGGAGGTCGATAGCGTTGCGACATGCACCGGGTGCCCCGTGGCAAGCGCCTGAAGCGCGACGTGACGCAGCAGGGGGATGCCGCCGACCGGCTCCAGCAGCTTGTCGCGGCCCCGCATCCGCCGCGACTGTCCCCCGGCAAGGATCAGGATGGGGATCATCCGCGCATCCGGGTGCCGGGCGGGTCCCAGGGGTCTTCGGCCACCTGCACCGCCTCGCGGCGCTGGCCGAGGATCTCGACCTCGACGGTGCGGCCGGGACCGGCCTGGTCGGCCCGGATCAGGCCGAAGGCCAGCGACTTGTCGAGCCAGTGCGAATAGCCGCCCGAGGTGCAGAAGCCGATGACCTCGCCGCCGGCAAAGATCGGCTCGTCCGCCACCA
>JAMWZF010000241.1:0-1283 GCA_024304875.1 Paracoccaceae bacterium | reverse complement strand
CTCTTAAAGCTCACAATCCCCGAGAACGAGACGTAGAAGTCGCGCTCCAGCACCTCGTCGATCGCGTCGAGCACCTCCAGGTTGCCGACCTCCTCCCAGACAAGCTTTGCCAGCTCCTCCGCATCGTGCTGCTCCACCAACTTCTGCGCCCGCCCACGCTGCGTGCGCTGCTCGGCCTCGGCCGCCGCCTTGCCGATGAAGTCCTTGTCCCAGCGGATGAACCGGTCGAGCCCCGTCTCGGCGGCGGTGTAGTCGGGCGAATATTCCCGCATCCAGGATCCGAAGAAGCGGTCGAGCCGGAGCGACATCATCGCCCGCATCCCGAAGGGCGCGAGGCCCATCGGCCGGCCCGCCGCCCACAGAGTTGTCCACAGGGCGCGCTGGTCCATCGGATCGCAGTAGATCTCGTACCCGAGGTCCCCGGTGTAGGAGACCCTCTGGACCAGCGTATCTACCTGACCGATCACCATTTTCCGCGCGTCAAGAAAGGCGAGATCGACAGGGTCGCGGGTGCAGGCCGACAGCAGGTCGCGCGCGCGCGGACCGGCAATCTGGAAGCCATTCACACTATCCGAAACATTTCGGACGGTTACACCTTTTTCTTCATGTGCGTCGAACCATCTTTGGTGGATCGTCTGGGCGCCGTAGGAGGCGGTCAGCCGGAATTCGGTTTCGGACAGGCAGGTGATCGTGAAATCGCCCCAGAGACGGCCCCTTGGAGAGAGCATCGGAGAGAGGGAGATCCGCCCCGGTTTCGGCACCCGGCCGGCCATGATCCGGTCCAGCCAGGCCCGCGCGTTCGGCCCTTCGACGGTGTACTTGCCGAAGTTATGCACTTCGTTGATTCCGACCGCTTCGCGCACGTTTCGTACCTCTCTGCGGATCGCCGGGAAGGCGTCCGAGCGGCGGAAGGAGGGCGTCTCGTAGGTCGGATCGTCGCCCCCTGCGAAGTAGTTCGGCACCTCCAGCCCGAACTGGTGCCCCCAGACCGCGCCCATGCCGCTGAAGATGTCGTACATCGGCGTCGTCCGGTGCGGCCGCGCGGCGGGCAGCTCCTCGTTGGGATAGGTGACCTTGAACCGGCGGCGGTAGTTCTCGGTCACCTTGGGCAGGGTGTAGCCGCGGTTGATCCAGGGGCCGAAGCGGCCGACGTCCATCGCGGTCACGTCCCGCTCGCACTCGCCCTGGGTCATCCACTGGGCCAGCATCAGGCCGACGCCGCCGCCCTGGCTGAACCCGGCCATGACGCCGCAGGCCGACCAGTAGTTCCGCAGGCCGGGGAC
>JAMWZF010000240.1 GCA_024304875.1 Paracoccaceae bacterium | reverse complement strand
GTCGCGGGTCACCGCGGCCTGGACCGGCACCGATAGGCGCGGCGCCCCGCCAAGGGACCCTCCGCGTCCGGCCTGACGCCCCGTTCTCCCGGCCGCCATCGGCCCTTCGTCACGCCATAACCGGAGCATCCCATGCTGACCCGACGCCACTTCTCGGCCCTCGCGGCCGTCTCCGCCCTTGCCGCCTGCGCCCCGCGCCAGCCGGTCCCGCCCCTCAGCGCCCAGCGGGCCGCCGCGCCGCCGGAGGCGCCGCTGCCGGACTTCTACGGCGCGATCACGGACGAGCCTTTCCCGATCCCCGCCATCGAACCCGGCACCCTGGCCGAGGTGCACTGGCGGCAGGAGGTGGCGAACCCCTTCCCAGACCAGCCGGTCGGCACCATCGTGGTCGACCCCGACGCCCGCACCCTGCACCTCGTCGAGAGCGCGGAGACCGCCCGCCGCTACGGTGCCAGCGTCGGGGCCGTCGGCTTCGGCTGGGACGGCACCGCCCGGCTCCAGTTCACCCGCGACTGGCCGCGCTGGAACGTGCCGGAGGAGATGATCGAACGGCGGCCCGAGCTCGAGCCCTATTCCGTCGCCAACGGCGGCATGGACCCGGGGCCGGACAACCCGATGGGCGCCCGGGCGCTCTACCTGTTCCAGGACGGGGTCGACACGCTCTACCGCATCCACGGCGGCGCCGAGGCGCGGCACATCGGACGGGCGGTCTCCTCGGGCTGCATCCGGCTCCTGGACCAGGACGCGATCGACCTCGAAGGGCGGGCGCCCCACGGGGCGACGGTGATCGTGCTGCCCTCGACCCGGCCGGCCAGCTTCGATCCGGTCTACTAGGCCCCCGGGCCAGGCGGCGGCCTTGCAATTCCCCGCCCCGCCCGGCTCTAGTGCCGCCGACAGGAGAGTGCCCATGTTCCAGACCTTCGACGCCACCACCTCGCCCGACCAGGGGCCGCCCAGGCTCGCCGCCCTGCGGGGTCACCTCGCCGCGGAAGGTCTGACCGGCTGCCTCGTCCCCCGATCCGACCGGTTCCAGGGCGAATACGTGGCGGCCTCGGACGCGCGGCTGGCCTGGCTGACCGGCTTCACCGGCTCGGCCGGCTTCTGCGTGGTGGTGCCCGAGGTGGCCGGCGTCTTCGTCGACGGGCGCTACCGGGTGCAGGTGAAACAACAGGTGGACACCGCCGCCTTCACCCCCGTCGACTGGCCCGAGGTACAGCTGGCCGACTGGCTGAAGGAGCAGGCCCCGGCGCAGGCCGTCATCGGCTTCGATCCCTGGCTGCACACCATCGAGGAGGTGGAGAAACTGCGCGCCGCGCTGGAAGGCACCTCGATCACTCTCGAGCCGGTCTCCAATCCCGTCGACGCGATCTGGCATGACCGGCCCGCGCCGCCCTCCGCGGCCTTCTTCGCCCAGCCGGAGGAGCTGGCCGGAGAGACCAGCGAGGACAAGCGTGCCCGCCTCGCCATCGCGCTCGCCCAGAAGAACCAGGCCGCCGCCCTGATCACCCTGCCCGACAGCGTCGCCTGGCTGATGAACATCCGCGGCGCCGACATCCCCTGCAACCCGGTGCCCCATGCGATGGCCCTGCTCGGGACGGACGGGACGGTCACGCTCTTCTGCGACCCGGCCAAGGCCGAGGCGCTGGACCTTGGCGCCGAACTGCGGCCCGAGAGCGACCTGCCCCGGATCCTGACGGAACACCCCGGCCCCGTCCGGGTCGATGCCGCCTCGGCGCCCGTCGCGGTGGCGGGCCTGCTCGGCGACCGCATGGTGCGCGGCGACGATCCCTGCCGCCTGCCCAAGGCCCGCAAGAACGCCGCCGAGGTCGCGGGCATGATCGAGGCGCACGACCGCGACGCCGTGGCCATGGTCCGCTTCCTCGCCTGGCTCGACCAGGAGGCGCCGTCGGGCGGCCTGACCGAGATCGACGTCGTGACCGCCCTCGAAGGCTTCCGGGCCGAGACCAACGCGCTTCGCGAGATCAGCTTCGAGACGATCTGCGGGGCGGGGCCGAACGGAGCCATCGTGCATTACCGCGTGACGGAGGCGAGCAACCGGGCGGTAAAGCCGGGCGAGCTGCTTCTGATCGACAGCGGCGGGCAATACGTCGACGGCACGACCGACATCACCCGCACCGTCGCCGTGGGAGAGGTGCCCGAGGCGCACAAGGCCGCCTTCACCCGGGTCCTGAAGGGCGTCATCACCCTGTCCATGCTGCGCTTCCCCCAGGGGATCGCCGGCGCCCACATCGACGCGCTCGCCCGCGCTGCGCTCTGGTCCGCGGGGATGGACTACGGGCACGGGACGGGTCACGGGGTGGGCAGTTACCTCTGCGTGCACGAGGGGCCGCAGGGACTGTCGCGCCGGTCCACCGTGCCGCTGGAGACGGGGATGATCCTCTCGATCGAACCCGGGCACTACCGCGAAGGCGAATACGGCATCCGGATCGAGAACCTCGTGGTCGTTCGCGAGGCACCGGAGCTGGAGGGACAGGACCCGATCGACTTCCTGCACTTCCGGACGCTCACCCATGTCCCCATCGACCGCCGGCTGATCCTGCCCGACCTGCTGACCCCGGCAGAGCGGGACTGGATCGACGGCTACCACGCCGAGGTGCTGGCCCGCATCGGCCCGCGCCTCGACGCCGCGACATCACCATGGCTTGAGGCCGCCTGCGCGCCCCTGTAGGGTCGGTGGGTTGTCACCACGCTGTCATGCAGGCGCGGTCACATGCAGCGGCGGCCCCACACGGGCCGACCCGAGGAGGAAAGGGATCCCCATGGCCGACTACATCACCATCCGCCCCGCCGACGGCACCTGGGTCATCCGCGCCGGCGGCGCCGTCCTCGGCGAAAGCGACCGGGCGCTTGAGCTGACCGAGGGCAGCTACTACCCGGTCATCTACTTCCCGCGCGAGGACCTGGCGATGGCCTTCCTCGAGCCCTCCGAGACCACTTCGCACTGCCCGCACAAGGGCGACGCGGTCTATTTCTCGATCGAGACCAAGTCGACGACCCTGACCGACGCCGCCTGGTCCTACGAGAATCCCAAGGCCGGCTGCGAGCCGATCGCCGGCTACATCGCCTTCTACGCGACCGACCAAGTGGCCGTCGAACAGCTCTGACCGAGGCGCGGCCAGCCCCCGACGCACCATAAGACGGGGGCGCTGCCCCCCGGCCTGCGGCCTCCCCCCGAGGTATTTCGGGCGAAAAGAGGAGGCAGGGCGCGCCTCTTCCCCCCTCTTTTCGCTCCAAATACCTCGGGGGGCCCGCAGGGCGGGGGCAGCGCCCCCTCCACGCTCGACAGAGGCGGCGCCGGAGCCGCTCCCTTACGAGTGCTCCTCCGCCGCCACCGCCGCCAGCTTGCGGTTGAAGGCGCGCAGGGCGTCGACCTGGAACAGGGCGCCCCAAAGCTCGGTCGTCTCGCCCTTCACCGCCACCACGGGGATGAACATCGGGTTCGAGGCCTCGAAGATCGGCATCGCCTGTTCCAGCGTCGCGGTCGAGGTCAGGTAGGTGCCCTCCTCGATCATCGTCCAGCAGGCCTCCTCCGGCGCGGCGCGGGGGGCGTCCTTGGCCCGCATGACGCTGGCGACGCTGAAGGTGGCAAGGAGGTAGGCCTGCGGCCCCGCGGCGAGATGCACGCCCCGCCGCTCCAGCTGGGTAAGGAAGAAGGACCGGTGCACCATGCGGCTGGCCACCGCGCTCGACAGCGACACGGTCACCATCACGGCGAGGCCGGTCTGCCAGTCTCCCGTCAGTTCGAAGACGATCAGCGTGGTCGAGATCGGCGCCCCCAGCACCGCGGCCGAGACCGCGCCCATGCCCGCGAGGGCATAGAGCGTCCCCGCCCCCGAATACTGCGGCACCAGCCCCGTGGCCACGATTCCGAAGGCGAGGCCGGTCAGCGCCCCGACCATGAGCGAGGGCGAGAAGACGCCGCCGCCCATGCGTCCGCCCACGGTGATCGCCACCGCGAGGATCTTGAAGAAGACGAAGACCACCGCCTCGTGGAAGACCAGCTGGCCGGTCAGGGCGAGCGAGGTCGTCTCGTAGCCCACACCGATGATGTGCGGCCAGCCGGTCGCGATGATGCCCAGCAGCAGGCCCGCCAGGGCCGGGCGCGCCCAGCGGGGCAGCGCGGCCCGGTCCTGCACCCGGTTGCCGATGTCGTCGGCCCAGAAGATCGCCCGCATGAAGATCACCGCCACCAGCCCGCACAGCAGGCCCAGCATCAGGAACGCGGGGAGCTCGATATAGAACGCCAGGGCATTCTCGGTCGGCAGGGTGAACTCGGTCACCCCGCCGTAGACCAGCCGGTTGATGACCGTTCCGGCGGCGGAGGCGACGACGATCGGCGCGAAGGCGTGCATCGCGAAGTGGCGCAGCACCACCTCGAGCGCGAAGAGCGCCCCGGCGATGGGCGCGTTGAAGCTGGCCGAGACGGCAGCGGCGACGGCACAGCCCAGAAGGTCGCGCCCGGTGATCCCGTCCGCCTTGATCGCCCGGCAGACCAGGGTGGCGAGAACCCCGGCCAGATGCACCACCGGCCCTTCCCGACCCGTGGAGCCGCCGGTCGACAGGGTCAGGATGGAGGCCAGGGCCGAGACCCCGCCCCGCTTCACCTGCACCCGTCCGTCCCGCAGAGCCGCGCCCTCGATCACGTCGGCGACCGAGCGCACCCGCCCGTCCTCGGTGAACCGGTGAAGGAGGATGCCCACGGTCAGCCCGCCGAGGACCGGGATCGCCACGATCCACCACCAGTCCAGCGAGGCGGCGAAGGAATGGAGGTGCGTGATGTCCTCGGTGCCGTAGAGAAACGCCTGCAGGCTCTCGATGCTCCAGCGGAAGGCGATGGCGACGCCGCCGGCGGCGACGCCGATGCCGAGGGCGATGAACCAGAACTGGATCTGGCTCGGCCCCTTGACCTTGATCGTCGCCCAGGTCCGCGTGACCCATGCCCGGGCGGCCGCCTTGGGCGTCGCTCTGGCGGGGGTCTTGGCGTCCTGTGGCATCC
>JAMWZF010000024.1 GCA_024304875.1 Paracoccaceae bacterium | reverse complement strand
GGCAGGTCCCAGGGCCGGTCGTATTCGGGGGCGGAGGAGGCGAGGGTCGAGAGGGGCAGGTCGGCCTTGGTCTCGCCGTTGTGGAGGATGAGGAAGCGGTCCTCCTCGATCGTCTCGCCGACGATGGCGAAGTCGAGATCCCATTTGTCGAAGACCGCCCGCGCCTCGGCCTCCTTGGCGGGATCGAGGACCATGAGCATCCGCTCCTGGCTTTCGGACAGCATCATCTCGTAGGCGGTCATGCCCGCCTCGCGCTGGGGCACCTTCTCGAGGTCGAGCCGGATGCCGAGGCCGCCCTTGTCGCCCATCTCGACCGCCGAGCAGGTCAGACCCGCGGCGCCCATGTCCTGGATCGAGATCACGGCGCCGGTGGCCATGAGTTCGAGGCAGGCCTCCATCAGGCGCTTCTCGGTGAAGGGGTCGCCCACCTGCACGGTGGGGCGCTTTTCCTCGATGGTCTCGTCGAACTCCGCGCTGGCCATGGTGGCGCCGCCGACGCCGTCGCGCCCGGTCTTCGCGCCGAGGTAGACGACGGGCCGGCCGACGCCGCTCGCGGCCGAGTAGAAGATCTTGTCCGCATCGGCGAGGCCGGCGGCGAAGGCGTTGACGAGGCAGTTGCCGTTGTAGGCGGGGTGGAAGCGGACCTCGCCGCCGACGGTGGGCACGCCGAAGCAGTTGCCGTAGCCGCCCACGCCCTCGACCACGCCGTGGACCAGCTGGCGGGTCTTGGGATGGTCCGGCTCGCCGAAGCTGAGGGAGTTCATCGCCGCGATGGGCCGCGCGCCCATGGTGAAGACGTCCCGCAGGATGCCGCCCACGCCGGTTGCCGCGCCCTGGTAGGGTTCGATGTACGACGGGTGGTTGTGGCTCTCCATCTTGAAGACCACGGCCTGGCCGTCGCCGATGTCGACCACGCCGGCGTTCTCGCCGGGGCCGCAGATGACCTGCGGGCCGGTGGTCGGCAGGGTCTTGAGGTGGATTTTCGACGACTTGTAGGAACAATGCTCGTTCCACATTGCCGAGAAGATGCCGAGCTCGGTAAAGGTCGGCTCGCGGTTGAGGATGCGGAGGATCTCGGCGTATTCCTCGGGCTTGAGCCCGTGGGCGGCGATCAGGTCTGGCGTGATCTCTGGGTCGGTCATGGCCCGCGTCTGTCCCCCTTGGCGTCCGGCTGCGTCCTCCTAACGCGCCGGTGTGGGAGGGAAAAGGGGGCAGGGTGTCAGAGGCCGCCGATGGTGAAGGTGGCGCCCTGGTCCGGGACGCCCGTGGCCGTGATCGTCCAGCCATGCCGGTCGCAGATCATGGCGCAGGTGGCGAGGCCGACGCCGGAGCCTTCGATGCCGGTGTGGGCGTGAAGCCGTTCGAAGGGGGCGAACAGCCGATCGGTGTCGGCGGGATCGAAGCCGCGCCCGTTGTCGGCGAGTTCGAGCCGGTCGCCCCGCCGGGCGATGCGCAGGACCGGGGGCCGGTCCGGCGCGCGGTACTTGATGGCGTTGCCGACCAGGTTGGCAAGAAGCTGGAAGAAGAGCGTCGGATCGGCCGTCAGCCGGCCGAGGTCGCCCGAGACCTCGATCCGGCCTGCCGCCTCGGCGATCTGGCTGGCGAGTTCGGCGGTCACGGCGCCCAGTGCGGCCGCGACGTCCACCGGTTCGGGTGACAGGGCGGCGGCGCCCGAGCGGGCGTGGGACAACAGGTCGCCGATCAGGCCGTGCAGGCGACGGGCGGCGCTGCGGGCGCCGGCCAGCATCTCCAACCCGTCGGGCGGAAGCGCCTGTGCGCAATCCTCGGCGAGCGCCTCGAGCAGGCCGTCTATGTGGCGCAAGGGCGACTTGAGGTCGTGTGCGGCGGTGTAGCTGAACCGCTCGAGGCCGGCAAAGCTGGCCTTGAGCTGGCCATGGGCGCGCCGCAGTCTGGCGGCGTCGTCGTTGGTCCTGTGCAATTCTTCGGTCACCTTGCCGAAGGACCGTTGAACATGGCGCGACCGGTCCTCGGAGAGAAGGAGGTGCGTCAGGCGGCGGCCGTCGCGCAGGGGGGTCACCTCGAACTCGATCCGCCCGGCCGGCGGTGCCCGCGGACGCAGGACGAAGGTGCCGATGGTCGCGGTGGCGATCATGTCGCTCGTCAGGTCTGCCTGGCGACCGTAGAAGACCTCGGCCAGCGGCAGGGGCAAGGTTCGCCCCGCAAGGGGCGCGGATCCGCGCATCATGGCGTTTGCGGCGATCACGTCGCCGTCCCGGCTGACGATCAGGAGCCTGCGGGGCAGAACCTCGAACGCGGCGGCGGCCCCGGTGCCCGCAAGGAGGTCAGGCAAAGTATTCACGGCCCGGACCACCCTCGGCGAAGTGGACGGTGACGCGGCACCTGGGGTCGCCCCTGGCAATCGTCTCCTGCAGGTCGACGCGGGCGTAGCCCAGGTTTTCCGCGGCGATCCGGCCGAAGACGTTCGAGGTCATCATGCACAGGGAGGTGCGATCCGCGACGTGGGCGCCGAACGGGCAGGCATCGTTTTCGAGGACGATCGTGTCCTCGTCGATCGACAGGATCCGGAAGCCGCCCTCGATCCGGCGCTTGAGGTCCACCAGCGCGGCGGCGACCTGACCGGCCTGCAGCCGGTCGGTCGCGGCGGCGGCGCGGTAGTCGGCACTCATCTGGCGCCCGATGCGATTGCCGACCTTGGCCAGGAACCCCTCGGCCTCCGCCAGGCCGACGGTCTCTTCCAGCACGGCGGCGAGTTCGCGGACCAGATCGAGCAGGAACAGTTCCCTGTCGCGGCTGATCGGCGCATCGGCAAAGGTCTCGGGCACCGGGTCCATCGTATCTCTCACATGCGGCCTCGGACCGGAGTTTGATCGACGGCGACTAACAGGCGGTTAATCGGGACGGGCGCCCAAAAAGAAAAGGCGGCCGACCGGCCGCCTTTCCCCTGGTCCTGCCAGGCGGGTCAGTTGGTCGCCGTCTCGGCACCGCCCATCGCGTCGATACGGCTCTGCACCGCCGCGGCGAATTCCTCGCCCGTCATGTCGAGGGTCAGTTCCCCTTCCGCATTGACGTCGGCATCGGTGCTGAAGGCCACCCGTTCGATGTCGAGCCCGAGCGAGGGATCGAGGACGACATTGTAGATGACGCGGCCCGAGGGGTCTTCCTGGGTCGATTCGATATCGCCGATGACAGCGGCATCCGAGGCCACGACGACGACGGCTTCCGCGGTCGCGTCGGCCGGGTCGGTCGACCCGGTTTCGGTCCCGGTCTGGGCGACGTCGGTCGTTCCCGCCTCGACCCCGGCATCGGCTTCGGCATTCATCTCGGCATCAGTCCCGGATTCAAGGCCGGTATCCACGCCGAGGGTGGTGGCGGTGGTCGCGCCGGCGCCGATGTCCTGCGCCGCAAGCGGGGCGGCCGCCAGAATGGCGACGAGGCTGGCAGAGGTAACGGTACGGATCTTGGTCGTGAAGGTCATCGAGTGTCCTTCCCTGGTCTGGTTTTCACTCGCGGGGAGCAAGCTGATCCTGCGCCCGCACTCGGCAGACCAACGTGGCCGCCCCGCGGGTCGTTCCATCCCGGCTCGCGCCGAGGCGCGTGGCGGGGTCCCCGCGCGCGGCGCGAACCGGACCTTGCGGCGGGCCGGGCGCGTGTTCATGCAGTGAAGCTGCCGGTTTCCGACGGGGAGCGTCCGCAGGCATGAGGCGATTCGATCTGCCGCGGAACCTACCTCTGGTTGTATCGCTGGGCGCCCGGCCGGTCCGGAACTACCAGTGTCCAAACGAAAAATGCCGGGCACAAGGCCCGGCAAGTCCAACAGGGAGGTTGAAGAAGGTGGCGCCGAAGCGTCATCCCCTTCGAGATTGGAATTATGGCGGGATGGCGAGTCGCGCAAGACCTCGACCCAAGCCTAATGCGGAATGCTGGTTTGCGCGCAACACATGGCTCGCCTCCGTCGAGGCGGCCGGTCACTCCGCCGCGGATTTCCGGATACTGTTGCGGTGGGCGATGATCTCGTCCTGGACGAAGTCGCGGAAGACCGCGATCCGCTTGGATTGCCGCAACTCCTCGGGATAGGCGAGGAACACCGGGACCTCGGCGCTTTCCACCTCCGGCAGGACGCGGACCAGGTGCGGGAAGTCCTCGACGACGTAGTCGGGCAGGATGCCGATGCCGAGATTGTTGAGCACCGCCTGAAGCACGCCGAAGTAGTTGTTCACGAAGAGCAGGCTGGGCAGGTCGTAGGACAGCAGCTCGTGGGTCAGGGCCGTGGAGGCGGAAACCTGGGGCGAGGTCACGTTCTGGCAGACCAGGCGATGGGCGCGCAGGTCCTCCATCGTCGTGATCTCGGGCCGGCCCTTGAGATAGTCGCTCGTCGCATAGAGCCGCATGTGCACGCTCATCAGCCGCTTGCGGATGAGGTCGGCCTGGCTCGGCTCCTTCATCCGGATCGCGACATCCGCCTCGCGCATGGGCAGGTCGAGCACCCGTTCCTCCAGCATCAGGTCGATGCGCAGGTCGGGGTATTTCTCGTAGAGCGTGGCGAGGCGCGGGGCGAGCCAGAGCAGGCCGAAGCCGAAGGTGGTCGTGACCTTCAGATCGCCGAAGACTTCTTCCTCGCTGTCGCGGATACGGGCGCTGGCCGCCTCCAGCCGCTTGTTCATCGACTTGGTGGCGTCGAACAGCAGCTCGCCCTGCTCGGTGAGAATCAGTCCCCGGGCGTGGCGATGGAAGAGGGTGGTGTTGAGCGATTCCTCGAGGCTGCGGATCTGCCGGCTGACGGCTGACTGGCTCAGGTGCAGGCGGTCGCCCGCCGCGGTCAGGGACCCGGCATCGGCCACCGCGTGAAATATTCTGAGCTTGTCCCAGTCCATCATTGATCCATCCTTCCCCTGACGCGAGGGTAAACGTGGCACTCCTTACCTTGTGGTATCTGTCGATGACATAGCCGTGTCGCAAGAAGTTTCGGCTTTGTAGGTCAGAATATGTGACCTATAATCGGGAAAATGCACAGATCGCCTTGGGAGGTGCGAAATGGGCAGGCACACCGTCAGTCTCCACGACAAGTACGACCTCGAGAAGGACATCGTCCTGATGAACGGCACCCAGGCGCTGGTCCGCCTGATGCTGATGCAGAAGGCGCGCGACCGGGCGGCGGGGCTGAATACCGCCGGCTACGTCACCGGCTACCGCGGCTCGCCCCTCGGCGCCGTCGACATGACGATGGCCAAGGCGAAGAAGGACCTGACCGCCGCCGATGTCCGGTTCGAGCCCGGTTTGAACGAGGACCTCGCCGCCACGGCGCTCTGGGGCTCGCAACAGGCAGAACTGCGGGGCGAGGGGAAATACGACGGCGTCTTCGGCCTCTGGTACGGCAAGGGGCCTGGCGTCGACCGGTCGGGCGACGTGATGCGCCACGCCAACATGGCCGGCACCTCGCGCCACGGCGGTGTGCTGATGGCGATGGGGGACGACCATACCGGCGAATCCTCGACCGTCTGCCACCAGTCCGACTGGGCGATGGTCGACGTCTACATGCCCGTGCTGTCGCCCGCCGGGGTGCAGGAGATCCTCGACTTCGGCCTCTACGGCTTTGCCCTGTCACGCTTTTCCGGGCTCTGGGCGGGGCTCAAGGTGATGAAGGACACCATCGAGGTGACCTCCGTGGTCGACGGCCGGCCGGACCGGATGCAGTTGGTCCTGCCGGAGTTCGAGATGCCCGAGGGTGGGCTGAACATCCGGCTGGGCGACCACTGGATCCCGCAGGAAGAGCGGATCATCAATCACAAGAGGTTCGCCGCGGAAGCCTTTGCCCATGCGAACAAAATCGACAAGCGGGTCTGGGGCAAGCCGGGCGCCAGGATCGGCTTTGTCGCCGCGGGCAAGAACTGGCTGGACCTGACCCATGCGCTGCAGCTCCTGGGACTGGACGAGGCCGAGGCGGAGCGGCTGGGGATCACCACCTACAAGGTCGGCCAGACCTTCCCGCTCGACATGAAGGGCTTTCACGACTGGGCCGAGGGACTCGACCTGATCGTGGTGGTCGAGGAGAAGCGCAAGCTGATCGAGGTGCAGGTCAAGGAGGCGATCTTCGACGACCGCAAGGGCCGCCGGGTCTATGGCTGGCACAAGGGCGGCGGCGCCGGGTCGATGCACGGGCCGGAACTGTTCCGCACCCGCATGGCGCTCGACCCCGTCCTGATCGCCCGCAAGCTGGGCGAGATCCTGATCGAGGAGGGCCGCCGGACCGATGCGCTCGAGGGCGCGCTGGCGAAACTGGCCGAGGCCGAGCGGTCCGACAACGCCGAGGATATCGCCGCGCGGTTGCCCTACTACTGCGCCGGTTGCCCGCACAACACCTCGACCAAGGTGCCGGAGGGCTCCCGCGCCTATGCCGGGATCGGCTGTCATATCATGGCGCTCTGGATGGACCGGGAGACCAGCGGCTTCACCCACATGGGCGGCGAGGGGGCGAACTGGATCGGCGAGGCGCCGTTCTCGACGACGGAACACGTCTTCCAGAACCTCGGCGACGGGACCTACAACCATTCCGGCGTGCAGGCGATCCGCGCCGCGCTCGCCGCGGGCGTGAACATCACCTACAAGATCCTCTACAACGACGCCGTCGCCATGACCGGCGGGCAGGCGAACGAAGGCGGCCTCTCGCCGGCGCGGATCATCCGCGAGTTGCAGGCGATGGGGGTCGAACGCGTCTTCGCCGTCTATGACGAGAAGGAGGAGGCACAGGTCGCGGACCTGCCGGGCGGGATCAAGCCCCAGACCCGCGATCACCTGCCGCAGATCCAGAAGGAGTGCAGCCAGATCAAGGGCGTATCGGCCATCGTTTACGTTCAGACCTGCGCCGCCGAGAAGCGCCGCCGCCGCAAGCGCGGCACCTTTCCGGACCCCGACAAGCGCGTGCTCATCAACCCCGACATCTGCGAGGGCTGCGGCGATTGCGGGGTGCAGTCGAACTGCGTCGCCATCGTCCCGCATGACACGCCCTTGGGGCGCAAGCGGGCGATCGACCAGTCCGCCTGCAACAAGGATTTCTCCTGCCTCAAGGGCTTCTGCCCGTCCTTCGTGACCGTGGAAGGCGCCAGGCCCAAGAAGGCCGCCACCACCGAGATCGAGATCCGCGAGGACCTGCCCGAGCCGGAGCTTCCCGTGATCGACGGCACCCACAACATCGTCATCACCGGCATCGGCGGCACCGGCGTCGTGACCATCGGCGCTGTCCTCGCCATGGCGGCCCACCTCGACGGCAAGGGCGCGGGGATGATGGAGATGGCCGGCCTCGCCCAGAAGGGCGGCGCGGTCCATATCCACTGCCGCATCGGCAACCGGCCGCAGGACATCAGCGCGATCCGCGTCGCGGCGGGCGAGTGCGACACCCTCGTCGGCGGCGACTTCGTCGTCAGCGCCGGGGCCAAGACCCTCGGCCTCACCACCGCCGGCCGCACCCTCGCAGTGGTGAACAGCCACGAGGTGATGACCGGCGACTTCACCCGCGACCGCGACTTCCGCATCCCCTCGGACCGGTTGTCGCTGCAACTCGAGGCGCGTCTGCGCGACCGCCTCCGCCTCTTCGACGCCTCCGCCGTGGCCGAGGCCCTCTTGGGCGATTCGATCTATTCCAACATGATCGTCCTCGGCGCCGCCTGGCAGGCCGGGGGCATTCCCGTCGCCGCAGAGGCCCTGCGGGAGGCGATCCGGCTCAACGGCGCGGCGGTGGAGGGCAACCTCAAGGCCTTCGAGATCGGACGGATGCTGCACCACGACCCCGCGCTTGCCGGACAGGTTCTGACGGACAAGACGCCGGAGCCGGCGGTCGAGAACCGCGAAGACATGCTCGCACGGCTGCTGACCGACTACCAGGACGCGAAACTGGCCGACAAGTTCCGCACCCAGGTGGCCCGCGTGCAGGACCCCGAACTGCGCGCCGCCGTGCGCGACAGCTACCACAAGGTGCTGTCCTACAAGGACGAATACGCCGTGGCCGGGATGCTGACGAAGACGCGCGCCCAGGCGGAGCGGACCTTCGACGGCGATCTGAAACTGACCTACCACCTCGCCCCGCCCATGCTCCCCGGGACCGACGCCGAGGGCCGGCCGATGAAGCGGGCGATGCCTGAATGGGTGATCCGCCACCTCATGCCGCGCCTGGCGAAGATGAAGCGCCTGCGGGGCACGCCCTTCGACCCCTTCGGCTACACCGCCGAGCGCCGGGCCGAGCGGGCGCTGATCACGCAGGTCGAGGCCGACATCGACCGGATCGTCGCGGAGGAGGGCGACCCGGCGAAGCGGGACATCCTGCTGGCGCTGGCGAAGTTGCCGATGGAGATCAGGGGCTTCGGTCCGGTGAAGATGGAGGCGATGGACAAGGCCGCCGCCCGGCGGGCCGAGCTGATCGCGGCCCTGGGCAACCCCCCCGACCTCGCCCGCGCGGCCGAATGAGGCGATGATATCCCTAGTGCGGTGGCCCGAACCGCACTAGGCTCGCGGCCGAGGATCACCACGAGCGAAACAGGCATGTCTCCGACAGAGCGACAGGTCGCGCGCGACATCTCCTACGCCACCTCCGCGGCCACGCGCAGCGGGCGGGCCGTCATCCGCGTGATGGAAAACGCCACCGGGCGGCTGAAATTGATCCGCAAGGCGAAGGGCTACGCCGAGGAGGTCGCCCGCGGGGCGGACTTCTGGCAGGTCATCACCGACCGCTACGGGCTGACGCTCGACGTGATGGGCGGCAGCCTGGAGAACATTCCCAGCTCAGGACCCCTGATCCTGGTGGCGAACCACCCCTACGGCATCCTCGACGGGCTGATGATGGGGCGGATCCTGTCGGAGCGCCGGGGCGGGGATTTCCGCATCCTCGCAAACTCGGTCTTCCGCCGCTCGCCCGACCTCGAACGCGTGATCCTGCCGATCTCCTTCGACGAGACGGTGGAGGCCGCCAAGCAGAACATCGCCGCCCGGGCCGAGGCGCTGCGCTACCTGAAGGACGGCGGGGCCATCGGCGTCTTTCCCGGCGGCACGGTCAGCACGGCGGCGCGGCCCTGGGGCCACGCGCTCGACCCCAAGTGGCGCAATTTCACCGCCAAGATGATCGCCAAGTCCGGCGCGCAGGTCGTGCCGGTCTTCTTCGAGGGCCACAATTCCCGCCTGTTCCAGATCGCCAGCCACGTCCACGTCTCCTTGCGGTTGGGCATGCTGATCCGGGAATTCCGCCGCCGCTCGGGCCAGCCGGTGCGGATCGTGGTGGGCAAGCCGATCGACCCGGCGGCCATGGCCGAGCATCGCGGCGATCCCACGGCGCTTATGGCCTTTCTGCGCAAAGAGACATATGCCTTGAGTCCGAAGCCCCTTCCGTCAGACAAACTGGGGCACGAATTCGAGGCCCGCTGGCGCGATCCGGCGGAGGGCGAGGGCAGGAGCCGTGGCAGTAGGCATATTCGATAGCGGGCTGGGCGGTCTGACCGTCCTCGACAAGGTGCAGCAGAAACTGCCGGATCAGCCCTTCGTCTATTTCGCCGACAGCGCCAACGCGCCCTACGGCGTGCGGACCGCCGACGACATCTACGACCTGACCACCGCCGCCGTGCAGCGCCTGTTCGACGCCGGCTGCAAGCTGGTGATCCTGGCCTGCAACACCGCCTCGGCCGCGGCCCTGCGGCGGATGCAGGAGGGCTGGGTGCCGCGGGACAAGCGCGTCCTCGGCGTCTTCGTGCCGCTGATCGAGGCCCTGACCGAGCGCCAGTGGGGCGACAATTCCCCGCCGCGCGAAGTGGCCGTGAAGCATGTCGCCCTCTTCGCCACCCCCGCCACGGTGTCCTCCCGCGCCTTCCAGCGCGAACTGGCCTTCCGCGCCATCGGCGTCGACGTCGAGGCGCAGGCCTGCGGCGGCGTGGTGGATGCGATCGAAGAGGGGGACATGATCCTCGCCGAGGCGCTGGTCCAGTCCCATGTCGAGGCGCTGAAGCGCAAGATGCCCAAGCCCGATGCCGCCGTCCTCGGCTGCACGCATTACCCGCTGATGGAGGCCGAGTTCCAGGCCGCCCTCGGCCCGGACGTTCAGGTCTATTCGCAGGGCAACATCGTCGCCGCCAGCCTGGCCGACTACCTGGCCCGCCGGCCCGAGATGGCGGGCGAGGGGGGCGAGACGCGCTACCTCACCACGGGCGATCCGCGCCATGTCTCGGCCCGCGCGACGCAATTCCTGCGACGAAAGATCACGTTCGAGGCCGCCTAGAGGCGGTTTGATCTGACGCATTGCGGCACCGCGCCCGCGCCTTTACATCGCATACCGTATTCAAAGGGGCCTGACATGACCCATACCGTCGCCATTCTGGGCGCCTCCGGCTATACCGGGGCCGAGCTCGTCCGCCTGATCGCCACCCATCCGGGGCTGGAGATCGGCGCGCTCTCGGGCAATTCCAAGGCCGGGATGGCCATGGCCGAGGTGTTTCCGCACCTCGCGCATCTCGACCTGCCGAAGCTGACGACCATCGAGGACGTGGACCTGACCGGCATCGACCTGGCCTTCTGCGCGTTGCCCCACGGGACGACGCAGGAGGTGATCGCGGGCCTCCCGCGCGACCTCAAGATCGTGGACCTCTCCGCGGACTTCCGGCTGCGCGACGCCGCCGCCTACGAGACGTGGTACGGCAAACCCCACGCCCAGCCCGAGCTTCAGGCCGAGGCCGTCTATGGCCTGACCGAGTTCTACCGGGACGACATCGCGAAGGGCCGCCTGATCGCCGGGACGGGGTGCAACGCGGCCACGGGCCAGTTCGCCCTGCGCCCGCTGATCGCGGCGGGGGTCATCGACCTCGATGACATCATCCTCGATCTGAAAGTGGGGGCCTCGGGCGCGGGCCGCTCGGCCAAGGAGAACCTGCTGACCGCCGAGATGACCGAGAACGTCACCGCCTATTCCGTCGGCGGCAAGCACCGGCACCTCGGCGAGTTCGACCAGGAGTTCAGCGCCATCGCCGGCCGCCCGGTCGAGATCATGTTCACCCCCCACCTGATCCCCGCCAGCCGGGGCATCTACGCCACCGCCTACGTCAAGGGCGAGGCCGGGGCGGTGCACGACGCGCTGACCACCGCCTACAAGGACGAGCCCTTCCTGCACGTTCTGCCGATGGGCAAGTGCCCGGGGATGAAGGACGTGCGCGGCTCCAACTTCTGCCACCTCGGCGTGGTGGCCGACCGGCGGACGGGGCGGACCATCGTGACGGCGGCGCTCGACAACCTCTGCAAGGGCTCCTCGGGGCAGGCGATCCAGAACGCCAACCTGATGCTCGGCCTGCCCGAGACGGAGGGGCTGATGCTGGCCCCCGTGTTCCCATGAGGCCCGCGTCATGAAGAGCCTCAAGAAACAGCGCCGGGTGCAGATCATCCTGGTGACCTTCGCCGCGCTGATCCTCTCCACCGGCCTGATCGGCTACGCCATGCGCGACGGGATCAACTTCTTCCGCTCGCCCTCCCAAGTGCTGGCCGAACCGCCCGAGCCGAACGAGCTTTTCCGCATCGGCGGGCTGGTCGAGGACGGCTCCCTCGTCCGCGGACAAGGCGAGGCGATCACCTTCCGCGTCACCGACGGCGGCGCCACGGTGCCGGTCAGCTACACCGGCATCCTGCCCGACCTCTTCGCCGAGGGGCAGGGCATGGTGGGGCAGGGGCGCTACGTCAACGGCACCTTCGAGGCCGTTGAAATCCTTGCCAAACACGACGAGACCTACATGCCGAAGGAGGTCGTGGACGCGCTGAAGGAACAGGGTGTCTACCAGGACCCCGAGGACGCAACGGACGCCGGCGCAGCCACCAATTAACCCCGTCCTATGAGGGTCGCCCCGCAACCGAGTCGCGGGGGGCCCCATGTCCACATTCTCTGTCCGGCAGATCGCCGAGGAAATCGTCGCCCGCGAAGGCGGCTTCGTGAACGACCCCGACGATCCGGGCGGCGCCACGAAATACGGCGTGACGATCCACACCATGCGGCGGCTTGGGCTCGACCTCGACGGCGACGACGCGGTGACCGAGGCGGACGTGCGCCGCCTGACCCGCGACCAGGCCACGCAGATCTTCGTCGATCACTACTTCTACGGGCCGAAGATCGACAAGCTGCCCCTCGTCCTGCACGCGAGCGTCTTTGACATGTACGTCAATTCGGGCGCCAACGCGGTCAAGATCCTCCAGCGCCTGATCCGCGACATGCGCATCGAGGTGACGGTGGACGGGATCATCGGGCCGCAGACCATCCGCGCCGCGCACGAGGCCGCCGAGGCCGCGCCGCACCACATCGCGGACGCCTACGGTATCGCCCGGCGCAACTACTACTACGCCCTCGCCGACAGCCGGCCCACCAGCCGCAAGTACGCCCGGCGCCGTGACGGCGGGAAAGGCGGCTGGATCACGCGGGCCGAGGAGTTCATCGCGCCCAAGTATCACCTGACCGAGGCCGAACACCGGCAACGGGTGGCGTCATGGGGCTGATGCAGGATTTCTTCGGCATGATGTTCGGCAGCGGGCGTAACGTGATCGCCGAGACGGCGGAGGTGTTCCGCGAGAACGCCGAGCAGGCGGGCGTCCGCGAGGGGCAGCTCAAGCAGGCGACGCTGGCCCAGTTCGCCGCCGAGTTCGCCCAGCCGCGCAGGGGGATCTTCGACCGGATGATCGACGGGCTGAACCGGCTGCCGCGCCCGATGCTGGCCTTCGGGACAATCGGGCTGATGGTCATGGCGATGGTCGACCCGATCTGGTTCGCCGCGCGGATGCAGGGGATTGCCCTGGTGCCCGAGCCGCTCTGGTGGCTGATGGGGGCGATCGTCAGCTTCTATTTCGGGGCGCGGCACCAGGCGAAGGGGCAGGAGTTCCAGGAGAGCATCGCCCAGATCGTCGCCCGGACACCGCAGGTGACGGCCAACATCCGGTCGCTCGATGCGCTGGCGGCGGGGGCGGGGCTGGTCGAAACCTCGGCGCCCGAGGCCGGCGACGGTCCGAACCCCGCCCTGGCGGACTGGCAGGCCGGCAAATGAGCGAGGAGCGCTTCGGCAGCATGGAGGCGCGCCTCGGGGCGCTCGAGACCCGGGTCGCAGTGGATGACGTGCATCGCTCGAACGTGGAGAAACGCCTGAGCGCCATCGAGGACACGCTGAAATGGCTGGTCCGGCTGGTGATCGGCGCGCTGCTGCTCGGCGTCCTGGCCTACATGATCCGGGGCGGGCTGTCCCTGCCGGTGACGACCTGACCGGGGGTGCGACGCCAGCGCGCCCCCGGCTCCCACCGAATTGAGTTTTGCCCCGGCGCCTCGCGATATAGGGTCCGGCCCATGATCGTGGAACTTGGACATTTCGCGCTGATCCTCGGCTTCGCCCTCGGGCTGGTGCAGATGATCGTGCCGCAGGTGGGCGCGGCGAAAGGCTGGCATGGCTGGATGGCCGTGGCCGAGCCGGCGGCGATCTCGCAGCTCATCCTCGTCGGCTTTTCCTTCGCGGCGCTGACCTATGCCTTCGTGACCAGCGACTTCTCGCTCCAGCTGGTCACCCTCAACTCCCATTCCGCCAAACCGATGCTCTACAAGATCTCGGGCGTCTGGGGGAACCACGAGGGCTCCATGCTGCTCTGGCTGCTGATCCTGACGCTCTTCGGCGCGGCGGCGGCGGTGCGGGGGGGCAACCTGGGCGCGACGTTCCGGGCGCGGGTGCTGTCGGTGCAGGCGGCGGTGTCGGTCGCCTTCTACGCCTTCATCCTCTTCACCTCGAACCCCTTCACGCGCCTGCTGTTCCCGCCGCTGGACGGGCAGGACCTGAACCCGCTGCTTCAGGATCCCGGCCTCGCCTTCCATCCGCCGTTTCTCTACCTCGGCTACGTCGGCCTCTCGATGGCCTTCTCCTTCGCCGTCGCCGCGCTGATCGAGGGCAAGGTCGATGCCGCCTGGGGCCGCTGGGTGCGGCCCTGGACACTGGCGGCCTGGGTGTTCCTGACCATCGGCATCGGGCTTGGCTCCTGGTGGGCCTATTACGAGCTGGGCTGGGGCGGCTTCTGGTTCTGGGACCCGGTGGAGAACGCCTCCTTCATGCCCTGGCTGCTGGCGGCGGCACTGCTGCATTCGGCCATCGTGGTGGAGAAGCGGGAATCGCTGAAGGCCTGGACGATCCTTCTGGCCATCCTCGCGTTCGGGTTCTCGCTGCTGGGGACATTCATCGTCCGCTCGGGCGTGCTGACCTCGGTCCACGCCTTCGCCAACGACCCTGAGCGGGGCGTGTTCATCCTGCTGATCCTCGGCGTCTTCGTCGGCGGGGCGCTCACGCTCTTCGCCTGGCGCGCGCCGGTGATGCAGGCCAAGGGCGTCTTCGGCGTGGTCAGCCGGGAAACCGCGCTGGTCGCCAACAACATCCTGCTGGCCGTCGCGGCCTTCGTCGTCTTCGTCGGGACGCTCTGGCCCATGGTGGCGGAAATGGCCTTCGGCCGGGTCCTCTCCGTCGGACCGCCCTTCTTCGACGCCGCCTTCACGCCCTTCTTCATGGCGCTGCTGGCGATCCTGCCGGTGGGGGCGATGGTGGCCTGGAAGAGGGGGAACCTCGCCCGCGCCGCGACCCCGCTCTGGCCCGCCGCGCTTCTGGCCGTGGCCATCGGTGCGCTGGCCTTCGCGCTGCAGACCGGGCGGTCGGCGCTCGGTCCCCTCGGCCTGATGCTGGGTGCCTGGGTCGTCTTCGGCGCCGCGCTCGACCTCTGGTCGCGGACCGGGCGGGGGGCGCGGGGCGAACGCCTGTCGCGGCTGACACGGTTGCCGCGCGCGGACTGGGGCAAGGCCGCGGCCCACGCCGGCCTTGGCATCACCGTCATCGGCATCGCCGGGCATCTGGCCTGGGCTGTCGAGGACATCCGCGTCGCACAGCTGGGCGAGCGGTTCGCTGTCGGGGGCTATGCCGTGGAACTGGAGGCCGTGGACCGGCTCCAGGAGGCGAACTACACCACCACCAAGGCGACCGTCGCGCTCTACCGGGGCGACCGGCAGGTGGCGACGGTCTTTCCTGAAAAAAGGTTCTACCCCGTCGCCAGGATGCCGACCACCGAGGCGGGGATCGCCAACGGGGTTCTCCGCGACCTCTACATCGTCATCGGGGACGCGCAGGAAGGTGGCGGCTGGGCGCTGCGCTCGCACATCAAGCCCTTGTCGAACTGGATCTGGGGCGGGTCGATCCTGATGGCGCTCGGCGGGCTGATCTCGCTCACCGACCGGCGGCTCAGGGTCGCGGCGGGGGCGGCAAGGGCCCCCTCGGGCCCGCGCGGGGTGCCGGCCGAATGAGGCGTCTGGCTCTGGTTCTGTCCTTGCTCGCCGCGCCGCTCTGGGCGGTGGAGCCCGGCGAGGTGCTGGACGACCCCGCGCTCGAGGCGCGGGCGCGCGAGATCTCCCAGGGCCTGCGCTGCCCGGTCTGCCAGAACGAGAGCATCGACGAGAGCCACGCAGAGCTGGCCGGCGACCTGCGCGTGCTGCTGCGCGAGCGGCTGGTGGCGGGCGACACCGACGAAGAGGCGGTGCAGTACATCGTCGACCGCTACGGCGAATACGTCCTCTTGCGGCCCACGACGGACGGCGCGAACCTCGTCCTCTGGCTGGCGGGGCCGGCCATGCTGATCCTCGCGCTGCTGGTCGGCCGCCGGGTGGTGCGCGAACGGGCCCGCGCGGGCGAGGCGGCGGACCTCACCGACGACGAGGAACGGCGGCTGAAGGCGCTGCTGGGCGACGAATGACGCATCGTTCCCCTTTCGCGCGCGCCAGCAAAGCTTAAGTTGGCCGCGACGTCAGCCGGGGAACGAAGGAGCACGCCATGGAGTACCAGGCCATCACGCTGGACATCGCGCAGGGCATTGCCGTCCTGACGCTGAACCGGCCCGCGGTGATGAACGCCCTCAACGCCCAGATGCGGGCCGAGATCACCCATGCGGTCAAGGCGGTCGAAGGTCGAGCGCGGGTGCTGGTGATGACCGGCACCGGCCGGGCCTTCTGCTCGGGCCAGGATCTCGGCGACGGCGGCAACGCGGCCAGCCTCGACCTCGAACGGACGCTCCGCGACGAATACGTGCCGATGCTGAAGGCGCTCTTCGACTGTCCGATCCCCACCATCAGCGCGGTGAACGGCACTGCCGCAGGGGCAGGGGCCAACCTCGCCCTCGCCGCCGATGTGGTGATCGCCGCGGAAAGCGCCAGCTTCATCCAGGCCTTCACCCGCATCGGCCTGATCCCGGACGCCGGCGGGACCTACTGGCTCCCCCGCCAGATGGGTGCGGCCAAGGCGATGGGCGCGGCCCTTTTCGCCGAGCCGATCGGCGCCCGGCAGGCCAGCGACTGGGGGATGATCTGGGAAGCGGTGCCGGACGAGGCCTTCGCCGACCACTGGCGCGCCCGTGCCGCCCACCTTGCCAAGGGGCCGACCGAGGCCTACCGGCACGTCAAGGCGGCGCTGCGGGGGTCCTGGGGCAACGACCTCGATCAGCAACTGCTGACCGAAGCCCAGCTTCAGGGCAAATGCGGCCAGACCCGCGATTTCCGCGAGGGCGTGGTCGCTTTCCTTGAAAAGCGTCCGGCCGTCTACGAAGGACGCTAGGGCGCCGGGGTGCAGGCGCCCACCTCGACCTCCAGGGCGGCGACGGCTGCGGCAAGATCGTCGGTCAGCGGGGGCGCTTGAGGGCCATGTAGACGCTGTCCGACATCTCGCCGCCGACGCAGAAGGTGTCGCGGGCGAAGCCCGTCACCTCGAACCCCAGCCGGGTCAGGAGGGCGACGGAGGCACGGTTGCGCGGGTCGGCGTCGGCGGTGAGG
>JAMWZF010000239.1 GCA_024304875.1 Paracoccaceae bacterium | reverse complement strand
GGGCGCCCGTCGGCGTGGCGGAGGTCTTCCGCGAGGGGGACCAGGCGCTCCTGAACAAGCTCTTCGTCGATCCGGACGTGATGCGGCGCGGGGTGGGGCGCGAGCTCTTCATCTGGGCCTGCCTCAAGGCGCAGGAGATGGGCCTCGACGAGATGATGATCGAGGCCGACCCCGACGCGGTGCCCTTCTACCGGCGGATGGGGGCGCAGTTCGCCGGCTCCGCGCCCTCGGGCTCCATTCCGGGCCGCAAACTGCCCCGCCTCATGGTCGGAACGAAACCGGACAGCGGCCGTTCCCTGAAGGAAAACCGCTAGGGCAGGGGGCGAGCCCCGCCTTGCCCGAACGGACCCGCCGCCCTGTCGAAAGGGCGCACTCCCTGCTAGCCTGCCCGCAGACCAGTGCGGGAGGACAAGAGATGGCACGACGACACACCGGGCGCTGCCTCTGCGGCGCCGTCACCTATGACACCGGCGCGGACCCGCTCTGGGTCACCGTCTGCTACTGCACCTTCTGCCAGCGGGCGACCGGATCGGACCGGATGATCGAGCCGATCTTCGAGCGGGACGGCTTTCGGTTCACCGCCGCGGAACCGACCATCTACTCGCTCCCTTCCGAGGGCAGCGGCCGGGACATCCACGTCCATTTCTGCGGGACCTGCGGCACCAAGCTGGCGCTGACCTTCGACCGCTGGCCGGATCGCCTGGGCATCTACATCGGCACGCTGGACGACCCCGGTGCAATCGCGGTCACGCCCGAAAACTCCAAGCACATCTTTCTGTCCGAAGCCCGCTCCGGCACGCTGATCCCGCCGGGGGTCAAGACCTACGCCCGCCACGCGGCAACCACCGTGGGCATCCCGCTCGAGCCCACCATTCACGACACCGTCCGCACGCTGCCCTGAGAGACCGACCCCTCCCCGGCGTCCTGCGGGATGCCTGCCGGACTCCGAAAGTTGAGTATTTGAACCAAATCGAAGCCCAAGGAGCGCGCCCGGCTGCTTCGATGAAGGCATAAATACTCGTCTTGGGGAGCGCCGCCGCCCCTCCGCGCGCCGCCCTGACACGGGGCGCACGAGGCCGCGTCAGTCCGCGCGCGCGCCGAGGTACTGCTGCACCGGCCCTGCGAACAGCAGGTAGAGCGAGGCGGCGATCAGGGGCCAGAAGGCCGGGTGCGCCTCCACCGGGAACCGGTCCCAGGCGATCCAGCCCGCCGCCAGCACCCAGACGAGGGCCACCGGCAGGGTCAGCCAGCGCCACTGCTCGGTCCGCACCGGGTGGACGAAGCGGATCGGCAGGAACATCGCCGCCGCCAGCGCTGCGATCACCACCAGCATGATCGCCGGCGCCGGCGTCGTCGCGAAGAAGACGAGAACGACCATGTTCCAGCAGCCCGGGAAGCTGGAGAACGAGTAGTCCTTGGTCTTCATCCGCGTGTCCGAGAAGTAGAGCGCCGAGGCGAAGCAGATCACCAGCGTCGCGATCCATCCCGTCCAGCCCGGCAGCAGGTCCGACCCGAAGAGGGCGAAGGCAGGGATGAAGACGTAAGTGAGGTAGTCGATGATGAGGTCGAGGAGGACCCCGTCGTAGATCGGCGCGTTGGTGCGCACGTCGTAGCGCCGGGCGAGCGGACCGTCGATGCCGTCCACCACGAAAGCGACGACGAGCCAGAGGAACATCATCGCCCAGTTCGCCTCCACCGCCGCCAGCAGCGCCAGCATCGCGAAGATCGCGCCGGTGGCGGTGAACAGGTGGACCGAAAGGGCCTTGAGCGTCGGACGTGTCATCGTACCGTCATGTCGCCTTTGCACCCGCAGCGCAACCGGCGGCTGCGGAATTGTCCCCTCGTGCGGTGGACGGGACGGATCAGCCGCGCCCCTTGGGATGGGCCGCCGTGTAGGCCTCCATGATGCGGGCGGCGTCGACGGCGGTGTAGCCCTGGGTGGTCGACAGCGAGGCATGGCCGAGCAGGCTCTGGATCGCCCGCAGGTCCCCCCCGGCGCCAAGGAGGTGGGTCGCGAAGCTGTGGCGCAGCGCGTGGGGCGTGGCCGAGGCGGGCAGGCCGAGCTGCAGGCGGGCGGCCTCGGTCACCTTCTGGATCGTCCGGGGGCCGAGCGGGCCGCCCCGCTGGCCCCGGAACAGGGCGGTGCCGGGGGACAGATCATGGGGGCAGAGGCCCCGGTAGGCCTCGACGGCGGCGCGGGCGGCGGGCAGCACGGGAACCATCCGGTCCTTGCCGCCCTTGCCGCGGATGCGCAGCACCTCCGCCAGGGGCGCGTCCTCGGCCGAGAGCGACAGCGCCTCCGAGATCCGCAGCCCGCAGCCGTAGAGCAGGGTGACCACCGCCACGTCCCGCGCCGCGACCCAGGGCTCGGCGGCCTGCACCTCGACCACGTCCAGAAGGTCCCTGGCGGCGGTTTCGGTCAGGGGGCGGGGCAGGCGGGCCTTCAGCTTGGGCGCCCGGGCCGAGAGGACCGCTGTGGCGTCGAATCCGTCCCGGTCCGACAACCAGCGATAGAAGGACTTCACCGCCGAGAGCGCCCGCGCGAGGGACCGCGACGACAGCCCGCGGCCACGTTCGTGCGCCATCCAGGACCGGATATCGCGGAGCGTGACCACGGCCAGGGCGGCGGTGCCGTGCTGGTCGCCGAGATGGCCGGCAAGGAAGTGCAGGAAGGCAAGGACATCCCGCCGGTAGGCGTCCAGGGTGTTGTCCGACCGGTCGCGGACCGCGCCGAGATGGGCCAGCCAGCCGTCGAGGGCATCGCGCTGGCCGTCCGAGATCATCGCGGCCGCGGTCAGCTCAGCCACCGCCGCATGGCCCGCTCGAAGACCCCGCCGAAGAAGGCCAGCAGGTCCGTGCCCTGCTGCGGGGTAAACAGATGCGGATCCTCCGAGCCCATGACCAGCAGCCCCCCGGCCCGGCCCTCGCCGAAGTCGAGCTTGAGAAGGGCCTCGGAGCGGATGTAGTCGGCCTTCTCGCCGTAGAGCGCACTGTCCTCCAGCCGGCACTGGCGCAGGGTCACGCTGCGGGCCGGCCGGGCCCGGCCCTGGGTGACATAGGCGTCGATGAACCCCTCGGGCGCGAGGTGAAGCACCTCGCCCATCCGCCGCACCGCCGCATCGGCCTCCTGCTCGGGGCTCTCCAGCACGAGGCGCATGGCATCGACCCGCAGGATCGCGGCGACATCGGTCCCCAGATCGCGCAGGAAGGTCTCGAACTCGGTCGCGTCCATCATCCGCAGCACGGCGCGGTGGATCTGGTTGGTGCCGGCCAGGTTCTCGTAGGCGGCGGCGATGACGGTGCGGTGGGTGTCCTCCAGCCGGTCCAGCCGCGCCTCCAGCCGCTCCATCGCGATGCCGCGCAGGTCGACGATGTTGGCGCCCATCACCCGCTCGTTGGCGGCGACGAGGGCGCGCATGACGTCGTGGTCCTCGAGCAGGACGTCGGGGTCCTCGATGATGCGGGCGCGGGTGACGTCGTCGAAGAGGGGCGAGGCGGACATGGGGCGGCGGCTCCTAGGACAGGTTTCGGGACACCATAGACGAATTGAAGTTGGTTTTGTGAAACAGATACCCGCCGGAAAGGCGGATTGGCCGAAAGATTGCGGGGAATCTGCAACGGGTCGGAACGCTTTACCCGCCCGCCGGCTCTGCTAGGCTGCTCCGGGCGGGACTGGGCCGGGAGGGGTCTGGATGGATGCGGATCGCAAGCTGAAGGTCGCGGTGGAGCGCTTCGCCCTGGGCCTGACCTCGGCCGATCGGCAGATGCGCCCCCGGACGGCGCAGGAGGGCGGCAAGGCGATGGCCTACGCGATTTCCGTGTCGCTGGGCGCCGTCGAGATGCCGGACGACGGCCCGATGGAACGGGCATGGGACCAATGGAGCCGGAACAGGGCCGATACCGGCGAGGCCGCCGCGGCGCTGGCCGTGCTCGCCCAGCTGATTCCCGAGCCGATCCGCGAGGCGGCCGAAGCGCCGCTGTTGGGGCAGATCGCGCTCTGGCTGGACGTGGTGGACCACGACGATGCAGGGCGGATGATCGTTCCCGGATCGGGCACCGCCGAGGCGCGGACCGCCGAGCAGGTGGTCACCGCCGCGGCCGAGGAACTGAAGGCCGCCCGCGCCGCCCTGCGCCAGTGCCTGCTCGCCGAAGCCGACAGCGCCGCCTGCCAGCCTTGGCGCGAGGCGGTGGCGGCGGCCGAGGCCCAGCTGGCGGCGGCGGCGGACCTGATGGTCGCCAACTGGCTGTGACCGCGGCGTGGGGCCGGAGCCCGCCTTGCCCGCCTCAGACGATCTTGATCCCGGCGTCCTTGGCGTCCTTGACGAAGGCGTCGAGGCCCTTGTCCGTCAGAACGTGGCTTGCCATCGCGTGGATCACGTTCGGCGGCGCGGTGGCCACGTCGGCGCCGATCTTGGCGGCCTCGGACATGTGGTTGGCGGTGCGGATCGAGGCGGCGAGGATCTGGGTCTCGAAACCGTAGTTGTCGTAGATCTCGCGGATGTCCGCGATCAGCTCCATGCCGTCGATGTTGAGGTCGTCCAGCCGGCCGATGAAGGGCGAGATGAAGGTTGCCCCCGCCTTGGCGGCCAGCAGCGCCTGGTTGGCGCTGAAGCAGAGCGTGACGTTGACCATCCGGCCCTCGTCGCTGAGGACCTTGCAGGCCTTCAGCCCGTCCCAGGTCAGCGGCACCTTCACGGCGATGTTCTCGGCGATCTCGGCGAGCTTGCGGCCCTCGGCGATCATGTCGTCGGATTTCAGCGCGATCACCTCGGCCGAGACCGGACCGTCGACCAGCTCGCAGATCTCCCTGGTCACTTCGAGGATGTCGCGGCCGGATTTCTTGATGAGCGAGGGGTTGGTGGTGACCCCGTCCACCATGCCGAGGTCGTTCAGTTCGGTGATGGCGGCGACATCTGCGGTATCGACGAAGAATTTCATGGGTTGGCCTCCTCTTGGCTGTCGTCGCAGGGTCTATCCTGTTCCCGGGCCGGGATGAACCCCGATTAAGGGGCAGGGCGGGCC
>JAMWZF010000238.1 GCA_024304875.1 Paracoccaceae bacterium | reverse complement strand
TCGCCCCCTTCGAGGCCGCCTATAAGCGCGGGGAGAACCAGGTGGTCTGGACCCGGCTGGCCGCCGACCTCGACACGCCGGTGTCGCTGATGATGAAGCTGACCGGCGCCGGCACCCATGCCTTCATGCTGGAATCGGTGACCGGCGGCGAGGTGCGGGGCCGCTATTCCATCGTCGGCATGAACCCCGACCTGGTCTGGGAGTGCCGCGGCACCGCAAGCCGCGTCAACCGCGCCGCCCGCTGGGACCCGGACGCCTGGGAGGCGATGGAGGGCGACCCCCTCGCCGCCCTGCGCGCGCTGCTCGCCGAAAGCCGGATCGACCTGCCCGAGGGCCTGCCCGCCGCTTCGGCCGGGCTCTTCGGCTACCTCGGCTACGACATGATCCGGCTGGTGGAGAACCTGCCGGACGTGAACCCCGACCCCCTCGGCCTGCCCGACGCGGTGATGCTGCGGCCAACGGTGGTCGCGGTCCTCGACGGTGTGAAGGGCGAGGTGATCCTCGTCGCGCCGGTCTGGGCCGGCCAGGGGATGAGCGCCCGCGCCGCCTATGCCCAGGCCGCCGAGCGGGTGATGGAGGCCGAACGCGCCCTCGACCGGCCCGCCAGCGCCCACGACCGCGAGTTCGGTGCCGTGGCCGAGGCGCAGGGCGAGGCGGTATCGAACTTCACGCCCGAGGCCTACCGGGCGGCGGTGGAGAAGGCCAAGGAGTACATCCGCGCCGGCGACATCTTCCAGGTGGTTCCCTCGCAACGATGGGCCCAGCCCTTCCCGCACCCGCCCTTCGCCCTTTATCGTGCTCTCAGACGGACGAACCCCTCGCCCTTCATGTTCCACTTCAACTTCGGCGGCTTCCAGGTCATCGGCGCAAGTCCCGAGATCCTCGTCCGGGTCTTCGGCCGGGAGGTGACGATCCGCCCCATCGCGGGGACGCGCCCGCGCGGCGCCACGCCCGATGAGGACAAGGCGCTCGAGGCGGACCTGCTGGCCGATCCCAAGGAACTGGCCGAGCACCTGATGCTGCTCGACCTCGGTCGCAACGACGTCGGCCGGGTGGCGAAGATCGGCACCGTGACCCCGACCGAGCAGTTCATCATCGAGCGCTACAGCCACGTGATGCACATCGTCTCGAACGTGGTCGGTGAGCTTTCCGAGGAGCATGACGCCCTCTCGGCCCTCCTCGCCGGTCTGCCCGCCGGCACCGTCTCGGGCGCGCCCAAGGTCCGCGCGATGGAGATCATCGACGAGCTCGAGCCCGAGAAGCGCGGCGTCTACGGCGGCGGCGTCGGCTACTTCAGCGCGGGCGGCGACATGGACATGTGCATCGCGCTCAGGACCGCCGTGGTGCAGGACGGAACGCTCTACATCCAGGCGGGCGGCGGCGTGGTCTACGACAGCGACCCCGAAGCCGAACTGCAGGAGACGATCCACAAGTCCGGGGCGATCCGCCGGGCCGCCGCCGACGCGGCGCTGTTCGACCGAAGCGGCAATCGCTAGACGCAGCGCGGCGCACCTCGACCAGCGGAGCGGGGGGCGCTGCCCCCCGGCCTGCGGCCTCCCCCCGAGGTATTAGGAGCGAAAAGAGTAGTATCAGGAGCGCGCTTCCGCCTCCTCTTTTCGCCATAAATACCTCGGGGGGGCCCGAAGGCGGGGTCGCCATTGGTGCGCCATTGGTCCGAGCGACAATGGCGACGCGCCCCCCTCTGTCCTTTGGGCCTGTCACGTCCGGTCGGGCGGCGCGCCTCTGGCGTCAGTGACCGGCGGCGGCGGCCAGTGCGGAGGAGCGTTCCTCGACTTCCTGGGCGAGGCTCTCGGCGCGGGCGGCGATCTCGGCGAGGGTCTCGCTGACCGCGGTCGGGATCACCGGGACCTCGACCTTCTCGGCGGCGGGGGCCGGCGCGGATTGCAGGCGCTCGATCTCGGCGCGCAGCTCCGCCTGCCGGGTTTCGGCCTCGGCCAGCTTGTCCTCGAGCCCCGCCGTCCGGTCGGCCAGCATCAGTCCGGCCATCAGCAGCATCCGCGCCTCGGGCATTCGCCCGATCTGGTCGGTCAGGGCCGAGGCCTCGGTGTTCAGAAGGCCGGCGGCGGCCTGCAGGAAGGGCTCTTCGCCATCCTGGCAGGCGACTTCGAAGGTGCGGCCTCCGATCTGGATCTCGACCTGCGGCATGGCTCAGCCCTCCTCTGCGATCATCGGGCGCAGCTCGGCGATGACCGCCTGCACCTCGGCACGGTCGGCGGCGCGGGTGGCGCGCAGGGCCTCGAGCTCGGCCATCATCGCCTTGTTGATCAGATGCGGCTCTGCGGTGCCTTCGGCCAGTTGCGTGCGCAGCCGCGCCGTCAGGTCACGCAGGTCCGCATTGACCTGCCGCAGCTGCTCCGAGGCCTCCTGCGTCGTGGCCGCCTGGGCGCGCATCTCCTCGATCTGGCCGCGCAGGCGCTCGATGGTCTCGTCCTGGCGGGCCTTCAGCGCCTTGACCCGTTCCTCGAGTTGCGCCGAGACGAGCCTTTCGTCCTCCAGCGCGCTCTCCAGTTCGGCGATCCGGCCCGTGTCTTCGGCCGACGTGGCCGGTGCCGCGCCGGTGCCGGCGAGCGCCTCGGGCTCGGGGAGGCGCGCGACACCGTCTCCGATCCGGTCCAGGGCCGCGAGTATCCGGCCCTCAAGCTCTTCGATGTCCGCCATCCTGCTCGTTCCTCGTATTCGATCCGTTTCCCTCGCGCCGGTCCCCCGCTGGCCGGGGCTGGATTGCTGGCGGGGGCGAATCGCACCTCTCGGGAGCGAGGTTACGCCGGGCGTCCCGCATGAGCAATTCGGCGCTCCGGCGACGGCGCCTTGTGGCAGAGACCCTTACGGGCCGTGCTTGATCTTGCGTGCCGGGGTGGGTAACCCGACCTTCGACGCGCCGCGCGGGAGGAGCTCGGCGCCTTGGCCCATGTATCGGATAGGAGCCCACCTTGGACATCGACGCCCTGCGCAAAGCGCACCCCGATCACTGGATGCGCGCCGCCGCGATCCGGACCCTGACGCTGGACGCCGTCGCCGCCGCCAACTCGGGCCATTCGGGGATGCCGATGGGCATGGCCGACATCGCCACCGTCCTTTATGCCAAGCACCTGCGCTTCGACCCCAAGGCCCCGCACTGGCCCGACCGCGACCGATTCATCCTGTCCAACGGCCACGGCTCGATGCTGCTCTACTCCCTGCTCTACCTGACCGGCTACGAGCAGATGACGCTGGAGGAGATCAAGAACTTCCGCCAGTGGGGCGCCCGCACCGCCGGCCACCCGGAATACGGCCATGCCGAGGGGATCGAGACCACGACGGGCCCGCTCGGCCAGGGCATCGCCAACTCGGTCGGCTTCGCTATCGCCGAGGAGGCCCTGCGTGCCCGCTTCGGCGCCAAGGTGATGAACCACCACACCTACGTCATGGCCGGCGACGGTTGCCTGATGGAGGGCGTCAGCCAGGAGGCGATCGCCCTCGCCGGGATGCAGAAACTGTCGCAACTCATTGTCTTCTTTGATCATAACGGGATCACCATCGACGGGAAGGTGTCGCTGGCCGATGCCACCGACCAGCCCGCCCGCTTCGCTGCCTCCGGCTGGCACGTGCAGGAGATCGACGGCCACGATCCCGAGGCCATCGACGCTGCCATCACCGCCGCCAAGGCGGACGAGCGCCCCTCGATGATCGCCTGCAGGACGCACATCGCCCTCGGCCATGCCGCGCAGGATACCGCCAAGGGCCACGGCGCCCTGACCGATGCGGACCAGCTGGCCGCCGCCAAGGAGGCCTACGGCTGGACCGGCGGCCCCTTCGAGGTGCCCGCCGAGATCAAGTCCTGGTGGGAAGGCCTGGGTGCCCGCGGCGCCGAGGCCCGCGCGGAGTGGGAGGCGAATTTCACAAAGCTTTCAAAGGCCAAGCAGGCGGAGTTCAACCGCTGCTTCGACCGCGAGGTGTCGAACAAGCTGTCGGCCACCGTGAAGGCGCTGAAGAAGCAGATGTCGGAGGAGAAGCCCAAGCTGGCGACCCGCGCGTCGAGCCAGAAGGCCCTCGAGGTCCTCAACCCGATCCTGCCGGAGACCCTCGGCGGCTCCGCCGACCTGACGGGATCGAACAACACCCAGACCGCCGACATGGGCGTCTTCTCGCCGGACGATCGCGCCGGCCGCTACATCCACTTCGGCATCCGCGAGCACGGGATGGCGGCCGCCCTCAACGGCATGGCCCTGCACGGCGGGGTGAAGCCCTACGGCGGCACCTTCATGTGCTTTACGGACTATGCCCGGGGGGCGATGCGCCTCTCGGCCCTGAGCAACATCCCCGTCACCTACGTCATGACCCATGATTCCATCGGCCTCGGCGAGGATGGCCCGACCCACCAGCCGGTCGAGCATCTGGCGATGCTGCGAGCGACCCCGAACTACCGGGTGATCCGCCCCGCCGACGCCGTCGAGGTGGCCGAGGCCTGGGAAATCGCCTTCACGTCCAAGACCAACCCGACCGTCCTGGCCCTGACCCGCCAGGGCGTGCCGACGGTGCGGACCGAGCACAAGACCAAGAACCTGACCGCCCAGGGCGCCTACGTCCTGGCCGATGCCGAGGCGGGCAAGCGGCAGGCGCTGCTGATGGCCTCGGGGTCCGAGGTGTCCATCGCGATGGAGGCGCGCAAGCTGCTGGAGGCCGAAGGGATCGGCACCCGCGTCGTCTCGATGCCCTGCATGGAGCTGTTTGCCGAACAGGACGAGAGCTATCGCAAGCGCGTGCTGCCTGGCGGGCCGGTCCGCGTGGCGGTCGAGGCCGGCGTCCGGCAGGGCTGGGACCGCTGGCTGCTGGGCGAGCGGGGCCGCGAGGCCAAGGCCGGTTTCGTCGGGATGGAGGGCTTCGGCGCCTCCGCCCCGGCCGAGGAGCTGTTCGAGAAGTTCGGGATCACCGCCGAGGCCGTCGCGGCCAAGGTGAAGGCCCTGCTCGGCTGACCCGCCCCGAGGATCGCCGGCCGTGAACGACGAGCCCTTCTTCGCGCTGTCGGGCTACCATTTTGCCCTGGTC
>JAMWZF010000237.1:1389-5049 GCA_024304875.1 Paracoccaceae bacterium | reverse complement strand
CCCGCCGGCTCCGCCAGACCGCCGCGCCCATCACCAGCAGCCCGCCGAATAGGCCCATCAGCCCCGCCAGGTAGCTGGCCGAATGGAGCATCGCGGCGCGGCGGAACCCCTCTGCCTCCGCACCCTCGGGCACCGGGATACGGGCGCCGACCTCTTCGGGGATCGGCAGACCGAGCGACATGATGCCGAGTCCCGCCGTCACCCCCAGCACGAGGATCACCGCGACCCGGAACGCCCGCCAGGAGGCCCGTACAGGGCCGCGAACGAACATCGCCAGCGTCGCCAGCGGCAGGCCGATGATGACGCCCATCCACCAGCTGGCGAGAAAGCCGACCTCGGCTGCGCCGAGGCGGGGTGGCACCCCCTCGGCGATGCCGAACTGCCGGAACTTGAGGAAATGGAAGTAGTCCGGCCCCACCGTGTAGCTGACCTGGTTGTGCAATGCGCCGTAGACCCCCGCGACGAGGCAGGAGAAGACGAGCATCATCAGGAAGGCGGACAGCCGCTCCACCCCGGTCAGACCGCCGAGGGCACGACGAGGTCCGGCGGCCGGTGGCCGTCGGCGAAGGTCTTGATGTTGATGATCACCTTCTCGCCCATCTCGGTCCGCCCCTCGACGGTGGCCGAGCCCATGTGGGGCAGGAGCACGACGTTGGGCAAATCCTTGAGCCGCGGGTTGATCTCGTGCCCGCGCTCGAAGACGTCGAGGCCGGCGCCGGCGATCTCGTTCGCCCTGAGCATCCGCGTCAGGGCGTTTTCGTCGATGACCTCGCCGCGGGAGGTGTTCACGATCACGGCAGAGGGCTTCATCAGCTTCAGGCGCCGGGCGTTCATCAGATGGAAGGTCGAGGGCGTGTGCGGGCAGTTGATCGAGAGCACGTCGATCCGGGCGACCATCTGGTCGAGGCTTTCCCAGTAGGTCGCTTCCAGCCCCTCCTCGATCTCGGGACGCAGGCGCCGGCGGTTGTGGTAATGGACCTGCATCCCGAAGGCTGCGGCCCGGCGGGCCACCGCCTGCCCGATCCGGCCCATGCCGAGGATGCCGAGCCGCCGTCCCGCGATCCGCCCGCCCATCATCGCCGTCGGCGCCCAGCCGCCCCAGTCGCCGGATTGCATCAGGGCCAATCCCTCGGGGATCCGCCGGGTCACGCCGAGGATCAGGGCGATGGTCATGTCGGCGGTGTCCTCGGTCACCACGCCGGGAGTGTTCGACACCAGAACGCCGCGCTGGCGGGCCGAGGCGATGTCGATGTGATCGACCCCCGCACCGTAGTTGGCGATCAGCTTCAGCCTCTCGCCGGCCTGGGCCAGCATGGCGGCGTCGATCCGGTCGGTGACGCAGGGGACCAGAACGTCGGCCTCGGCCATCGCCGCGACGAGGGCGTCGCGGGACATCGGCGTATCCTCGTCCCGAAGGCGCACGTCGAAGAGCTCCTTCATCCGGGTTTCGACCGGTTCGGGCAACCGTCGCGTGACGACAACACTCAACCGCTTGCTGCCCATGACCGTGACGCCTCCCGCTTCCATGCCCGCCCGTTTCAGGGCAGTTTGACCAGAGACCGGGACCGAGAACAAGAAGAAGGCCCGGCGCGAGCGGTACGACAACAAGCAGGTATTCTAGAATGGGACTGTCCCGTCTGTCATCGATCGCCCTGTGCGCGGCTGCGCTGGGTGCGATCACTCTTGCCGGCCTGGCCGGGGCGCAGGATGCGCCGCAGGTGCCGGACGTCGAACAGCCGATCCAGCAAGCGATCCAGCCGCCGATGCGCCCGGCGATCCAGCCCCAGGGCCAGCCCGCGCCCGCGCCCGCCGCCGTGCAGGTGGTCGAGCAGAGCGAGCCGACCGTCGGCCCCGAAACCAACCTGCCCCTGCCCCGCTACGTCTCGCTCAAGGCCGGCGAGAGCAACGTACGCCGAGGCCCCTCCCTCACCCACCGGATCGACTGGGTCTTCGTCCGCCGCAACATGCCCCTGCGGGTGACGGCCGAATACGGCCACTGGCGCCGGGTGGTGGACCGCGAGGGCCAGGGCGGCTGGGTGCATTACTCGCTGCTGTCCGGCGTGCGTACCGTGATCATCGACCAGGAGACCCCGGTGCTGACCCGCCCGATGCTGGGCGCGCAGCAGGCCGCCCTCTTCCAGGCCGGAGTCATCGCCCGGGTGGACGAATGCGAGCGCGAGTGGTGCCGCCTGTCCGCCGGCGGTTACCGTGGCTGGGCGCCCAAGGGGACCTACTGGGGCGTCGGCGCCGACGAACTGGTCGACTAGGCGTGCATGGGCCATAGAGTGGCCCCATGAGTCGCCAGAGCCAGACATCCGACACCAAGCTGAACCTCTCGGCGGGCCGCCTTTCCGTGACGGTCGCGGCGCTTCTTGTGCTGGCCAAGCTCTGGGGCCTGTCGCAGACCGGGTCGCTCGCCATCGCGGCGGCGCTGGCGGACAGCGCGCTCGACCTGATCGTCTCCCTCGGCGGCCTCATGGCGATCGCCTATGCCGCCCGCCCGGCGGACGAGGATCACCATTTCGGCCATTCCTCGGCCGAGGACCTGGCCTCGCTGGCGCAGTCCCTGTTCATCATCGGCTCGGCGGTCCTGATTGGCCTCGTCGCCGTGCGCCGCCTGATGGCCGAGGAGGTCCCCCTGCCCCGGAACGAGGCCCAGGGGATCGCGGTGATGGTCTTTGCCATCGTCGTGACGGCGGGGCTGGTGAGTTGGCAGAGGTACGTCGCCCGGCGGACCGGCAACCGCGTGGTGGCTGCGGACAGCCTGCATTACGTCGGCGACCTGGTGCCGAACCTCGGTGCCTTGCTGGCGCTCTGGCTGTCGGCCCGGTTCGGCCTCGCACGGGTCGACAGCATCGTGGCTCTCGGGGCCGCGCTGTTTCTCGCCTGGGGCGCCTTGCGCATCGGCAAGGCGAGCTGGGACGCGCTGATGGACCGGCAGGCGAACCCCGAGATGATCGCCGGGATCGAGCGCATCGCCGAAGCCCAGCCGGGCATTCACGGCTGCCATGACATCCGCACGCGGGTGGCGGGAAGCCGGGTCTTCGTGAACCTGCACGTGGAGATCGACGGGACGCTGACCCTGACCGAGGCCCACCGCATCGGCGAGGACCTGCGCCGCGCGGTGGTGGCGGCCTATCCCGGCGCCGACGTACTGATCCACAAGGACCCGGCGGGGGAGCCGGACTAGGGCGTCGCGTCCCGGACCTGACCCGGGCTTCGGCAACGTTGCGCGAGGCCGGCTACGACGCCCTGGTTTCAGGCCGCCAGCCCCCGGCCCCTCAGCAGCGCTTCGACGCCGGGCATCCGGCCGCGGAAGGCGGTGTAGAGCTCGGCGGGGTCAATGGTGCCGCCGCGCGAGAGGATGTTCGCCTCCAGCGCCTTCGCGATCCCGTCGTCGAAGGCGCCGCCCGCCTCCTCGAAGGCGGCGAAGGCGTCGGCGTCCATCACCTCGGACCACATGTAGCTGTAGTAGCCCGAGGAATACCCGTCGCCCGAGAAGACATGGGCGAAATGGGGCAGCTGGTGGGCCATGGCGACGGCCTCGGGCTTGCCGAGGCTCTCGAGGATCTCGGCCTGCCGCTGCACCGGATCGGCGGGCGGCTGGTCGGTGGCGTGCAGTTCGAGGTCGACGAGCGCCGAGGACAGGTAGCTGATGGT
>JAMWZF010000237.1:0-1379 GCA_024304875.1 Paracoccaceae bacterium | reverse complement strand
CCCGCCCTGGTGCAGTTTCTCGGCCGCGAGGACCTTGTCGCGCAGGTCCTCGGGAATCGGCTCGCCCGTCTCGTAGTGGGTCGCGAATTCGGCCAGCACCTCGGGCACTTCCAGCCAGTGCTCGAAGAGCTGGCTGGGCAGTTCGACGAAATCCCGCGCGACCGAGGTGCCGGACATCGACCCGTAGGTCACGTCCGAGAGGATGTGGTGCAGGGCGTGGCCGAACTCGTGGAACAGGGTCCGGGCCTCGCCGTAGGTGAGAAGGCAGGGTCCGTCGTCAGAGGGCGGCGAGAAGTTGCAGACGTTGGTGGGGATGGCGCGGATGTCCTCGCCGCCGTCCCTGCGCTGGGAGCGGAGCGCACCGCACCAGGCGCCCGAGCGCTTGCTGTCCCGCGCGAAGTAGTCGCCGATGAAGAGCGCCATATGCCGGCCGTCCCGGGTGATGGTCCAGGCGCGGGCGTCGGGATGGTAGAGCGGCACCTCCACCTCCTCGAACTCAAGACCGAAGAGTCGGTTCGCGCAGGCGAAGGCGGCGTCGATCATCCGGTCGAGCTGGAAGTAGGGTTTCACCGCGTTGCTATCGAGGCCGATCTCGGCCTGCCGGCGCTTCTCGGTGTAATAGGCCCAGTCGTGGGGCTGCAGGGGGCCGGTGCCGCCGTCGGCCTTGAGCCGGGCCTCCAGCGCCTCGGCCTCGTCGCGGGCGGCCTCCAGGGCGGGGTTCCAGACCTGCATCATCAGGTCGCGCACGGCGCCGGGTGTGCCCGCCATCTCGGTCTCGAGCTTGAAGTCGCCGAAGGTGTCGAAGCCGAGCAGTTTCGCCCGCTCGACACGGAGTTCGAGGATCTCCTTCACGATCGCGCGGTTGTCGGTCTTGTTGCCCCGCTGGCCGCGGCTCTGCACCGCGTCCATGGCCTTCTGGCGCAGGGCCCGGTCGGGACAGAACCGGATGAATGGGCCGACCAGAGGGGCCGAGGTGGTCATCACGGGCACGTCCAGCCCCCGGGCCTTGCCGGCGGCGCGGGCGCCGGACTGGACGGTGGCAGGAAGCGGCTTCAGGTCCGCCTCGGTCAGCTCCATGTACCAGTCCTTCTCGTCCGCGAGCCGGTTCTGGCTGAATTGCGCGCCGAGGGTCGAGAGGCGCGACATGACCTCCTTCAGACGGTCGGCCTCCGCGCCTTCGAGCAGGGCGCCGGAGCGGACGAACCGGCGACGGGTGAGGTAGAGCAGCCGGGCCTCCTCGGCGGTCAGGTCGAGAGACTCGCGGTCCTGCCAGACCGCCTCGATGCGGGCGAAGAGCGCCTTGTTCGAGGAGACTTCGGACCCGTAGGCCGAGAGCATGGGCGCGATCTCGAGCATCAGCGCCTCGCGCGCGTCGGAAC
>JAMWZF010000236.1:835-5058 GCA_024304875.1 Paracoccaceae bacterium | reverse complement strand
ATGTGCCGCGCCGACGGCGACGACGATGACGTCGCTCGTTGTCGCGGCCTCCTCGATCACCGGGACCCAGTTGCGATTGCGGGTGTCGAGCAGGGCATCCTGGATTTCCACGAACTGGGCCTCGGCGACCTCGGGGTCCATCCCGGGCACCATGCGGGCGCCGACGCGCGATGTCTCCCAGACCTCGGCAATGCTCTCGTCGAAATATCCGTCCAGCATGGCGACCATCATCGCGGCCTGAAGATCCTCGGGAACAAGGGCCATGCGGAGCATGTCCAGCTGTTCGTCCATCGTGCCCTCTTCCATCAGGGCGAAGAGGGTGTCCCAGGGTTCGAGCGCCTGCATCGGCAGGCCACGCGCCTCGGCCAGGTCCATGATCCGGTGATCGAGGCCGCGCTTGCCGGCCAGAAGGTCGGGCATCGCGCAGGACGGCATGGCGAGGGTCATCGACAGGTACCAGGGCTGGAACTTTGCCGCCATGAAGGCCGGGACCTGGCGGTCGCGGGCGGCCTCGGCCAGGGCGTCCCAGGTCTCCTCGTCCAGCAGCTCGGGCAGGGTGGGGCCCTCGGTCAGAAGCAGGCGGTCCGGCTCGGCCAGCATCGCCGCCTGAACCTCGGCCTCCTCCGCGCGGGTGAGCTCGAGCATGACGAGGTCCGCGCCGTCGAGGGCGCTCTCGATGCGCGGGATCAGGGCGTCGTGGCGCGGGTCGTGCAGGTGCATGGTGCCGATCAGGCGAAGTTCCCGACCGTCGCGGGTGGCGCGCCAGAAGAGGCCCTCGGGGTAGGGAGTGTCGGCGACGTTCGCGGCGATCTCGGCCTGCTCGGCCGGCGGGATCCGCTCCACCAGGCTCTCCCCGGTGCAGAGCGCGGCGAGCGGGCCGGGCAGGGTCAGGCAGCAGGCGAGGACGGCGGACAGGCGGCGCATGGGGGGCTCCGGAACCGGGGGTTTCGGGGACGGAGGTTAGTCCGCCCCCGTTACCAGTCGCAAGTCGCCGGGCCGGCTGTCCCCGGCCAGGCGCTGGCCCAGCCGGATCAGCCGCCGCCCCAGCCAGATCCGCCAGCGCAGCGGCGGGACGGGGGCGGGGACGACCACAGGACCGGCCGTGCCGTGGGCAGGCTCCCGGTCGAAGTGGACCGGGAGCAGGTCGTGTGCGCCGGGTGCGGCGGCGCCGGCCCGGGGGATACTGCGCGCCGGGCGCGGCGGCAGGCCATGGTGTGCGGGTTGCGCAGTCCGGATCAGCAGACCCGGGGGCAAGGGGGGCGTGAACATGGGTATCAAAGCCTATGACGGACTCCGCGCGACACGTTTCGGTCGGGGGTTTGCGGAGATCGTTGAACGGGAGGGGGTTCTTGCGGGCGCGGCGAGGGAACTCGGCCAGCCCGGGATGCGGGTGGCCGCCTCAGCAGGCGGTGAGATAAAGATCCATTCGCATGTAAGAACTCCTGGCCGTTGGGGCTTCGGTGACCGCGTCATAGCGACGCAACGCGGGTCTGGCAAGCCTCTTGATCGGTACCTGCAAAAATCGTGCCGGAGGAGCCCTGGGAAGGTGTTGACAGCGCCGTGAGCTTTACCTACCTAGCCGGCGTTAGCACTCGCCCCGGGTGAGTGATAACGGCCCTGAGGAGGGGCCGACAGATACAACGCAACGCTTTAGCTAGGAGCGAACAGCATGGCTTTCAAACCGCTGCACGACCGCGTTCTGGTCCGCCGTGTCGAATCCGACGAGAAGACCAAGGGCGGCCTGATCATCCCCGACAGCGCCAAGGAAAAGCCCGCCGAGGGCGAGATCATCGCCGTGGGCGACGGGGCCCGCAAGGACTCCGGCGAGCTGATCGAGATGGCCGTGAAGGCCGGCGATCGGGTTCTCTTCGGCAAGTGGTCCGGCACCGAAGTCACCGTCGATGGTGAAGAGCTGCTGATCATGAAGGAATCCGACATTCTCGGAATCATCTCGGACGCCGCCGCCGCCAAGGCCGCCTGAACACCCATCGTGATCGACGGGCCGGGCGCCTGACGCCCCGTCCCGATGACGCACCCCATTCAAAGGAAGGTATCCGATGTCTGCCAAGGACGTGAAATTCAATACCGACGCCCGCAACCGCATGCTCAAGGGTGTCAACATCCTCGCCGATGCCGTGAAGGTGACCCTCGGCCCGAAAGGCCGCAACGTGGTCCTCGAGAAGAGCTTCGGCGCCCCCCGCATCACCAAGGACGGTGTGTCGGTGGCCAAGGAGATCGAACTGGAAGACAAGTTCGAGAACATGGGCGCGCAAATGGTCAAGGAAGTGGCCCAGCGCACCAACGACGAGGCCGGTGACGGCACCACCACCGCGACGGTTCTGGCCCAGGCCATCGTCAAGGAAGGCATGAAGTCCGTTGCCGCCGGCATGAACCCGATGGACCTCAAGCGCGGCATCGACCTCGCCACCGCCAAGGTCGTCCAGGCCATCCGCGACGCCGCCCGCACCGTCGAGAACTCCGACGAAGTCGCCCAGGTCGGCACCATCTCGGCCAACGGCGAAGCCGAAATCGGCCGCCAGATCGCCGACGCGATGCAGAAGGTCGGCAACGAGGGTGTCATCACCGTCGAAGAGAACAAGGGCCTCGAGACCGAGACCGACGTCGTCGAAGGCATGCAGTTCGACCGTGGCTACCTCAGCCCCTACTTCGTCACCAACTCCGACAAGATGGTCGCCGAGCTGGAAGACTGCATGATCCTGCTGCACGAGAAGAAGCTGTCTTCCCTGCAGCCGCTGGTTCCGCTGCTCGAGCAGGTGATCCAGTCGCAGAAGCCCCTGCTGATCATCGCCGAGGACGTCGAGGGCGAAGCCCTGGCCACCCTCGTGGTCAACAAGCTGCGCGGCGGGCTCAAGATCGCTGCCGTGAAGGCTCCGGGCTTCGGTGACCGCCGCAAGGCCATGCTGCAGGACATCGCGATCCTGACCGGCGGCCAGGTCATCTCCGAGGATCTCGGCATGAAGCTCGAGAATGTCACCATGGACATGCTCGGCACCGCCAAGAAGATCACCCTCACCAAGGACGAGACCACCATCGTCGACGGTGCGGGCGAGAAGGCCGAGATCGAAGCCCGCGTGGCCCAGATCCGCAACCAGATCGAGGAAACCACCTCGGACTACGACCGCGAGAAGCTTCAGGAGCGGGTCGCCAAGCTGGCCGGCGGCGTTGCCGTCATCCGCGTCGGCGGCATGACCGAGGTCGAAGTGAAGGAGCGCAAGGACCGCGTCGATGACGCCCTGAACGCGACCCGTGCGGCCGTGCAGGAAGGTGTCGTCGTCGGTGGCGGTGTCGCTCTGGTCCAGGGGGCCAAGGCCCTCGACGGCCTGACCGGTGCCAACAACGACCAGACCGTCGGTATCTCGATCGTGCGCAAGGCCCTCGAGGCTCCGCTGCGCCAGATCGCCGAGAACGCCGGTGTCGACGGCTCCGTCGTCGCGGGCAAGATCCGCGAGTCGAGCGACAAGAACTACGGCTTCAACGCCCAGACCGAAGAATATGGCGACATGTTCAAGTTCGGCGTGATCGACCCGGCCAAGGTCGTGCGGACTGCCCTGCAGGACGCCGCCTCGATCGCCGGTCTGCTGATCACCACCGAGGCGATGGTCGCCGACAAGCCCGCCAAGGAAGGCGCGTCCGGCGGCGGCATGCCCGACATGGGCGGCATGGGCGGCATGATGTAATCTGCCGTTCCCTTCGGAACTGACGGAACGGGGCGCCTTCGGGCGCCCCTTTTCATTTTGCCTGCACTGCCGGCCAGGCCTCCATCGGCAGGACGGGGCCCCAGCGGGTGTCCTGCGCCGGGCCTGCCACTTCGAACCCCACCTTGCGATAGGCGCTTATGGCGCGGGCGTTGTCCGGGTGGGGGTCGGTTCCAACCGCGGGCACACCGGCGGCGAACAGCGTTCCAAGATGCTGGCGCAGCAACCCCGTCCCGTGACCGCGGCCCAGCATGTCCGGGACCCCGATGAACTGGTCGATCCCCCGGGACCCCGCCGGCAGATGCCCGAAGTGGTGGCCCGCCTCGCTCTGGGGATCATAGGTCTGGACATAGGCGAAGGCGGTGCCGTCATGGCTCACGATCCAGGGCGTGAAGCCCGGATCGGCGAGGTCGGTGGCGTCGAAGGGATCGTGCAGCGACCACCAGGCCGAGACCTCGGGCCCGGCGAGCCAGCGGCGCAGCGTCGGCAGGTCGCCGGGGGTCGCCC
>JAMWZF010000236.1:0-825 GCA_024304875.1 Paracoccaceae bacterium | reverse complement strand
CCGGCGGAACGCGTAGGGCTCGGTCCCGGTCTTGGTCAGAACTCGCTCCGCGTCAGGGCGATGCCGAAGTCGGGCGCTTCGGGGGCAGGATGCCGGGTCATCCGGCAGTCCGCGGCGCGGCCGACCAGGTCCGACCGCGCCGGATAGTTCGGGGCCCACTGCAACCCCCGCAGAATGGTCGTGCTGCCTTCGCTCACCCGGATGGCGCGCATGATCTGCCGTAGCGTCCCGCTCAGCGGGGCGGCGGTCGCGGCGCAGATCACGACCCGGCCGTCCCTCTCGAGAAAGGCGATGGCGACGTCGATGTCGCCATGGCCGGTGGCGTTCAGCTCGTAGATGACGAAAGCGTCGGTCACGACGGTCTCGCCCGCCCTCTGCCCGGTCTGGGCGCCTGCGCTGCCGGCCGCGGTGACGAGGGACACCAATAATCCATAGGCAAGGCGTTTCATGGAAGAACCTCGATATCTGAAATGATCTTCAAGCTTGCACGGCGGCCTGGCCTTTTCAACTGTCCCGCATTCACCGAACCTTAATCCTGCACGGGAAGAATGACGGCGAGTTCTCTTCTGCCGGGGGCCGTCCCGATGCCGCTCTATGCGCTGTTCCACCGCGTCTTTCCCGTGCCCTACGGGATCAAGCTGCTGATCGCGGTCTGGATCGGGCTGGGCGCGGCGGCGGGCGCCGGGCTGTTCGCCGGCCTGATCGACCGGGTGGCTGTCGTCGTGACAATCCTCGGGGGCTGCCTCGGCTCGGCCCTGCTGGCGGGGCTTCTCGCGCCGATCCGGCGGGTCGACCGGACCCTGACCCAATGGGACCGGACCGGCC
>JAMWZF010000235.1 GCA_024304875.1 Paracoccaceae bacterium | reverse complement strand
CCGAAACCCGGCTCGCTTTGGATCTGCAGCGACCCGCCTTGCGCCGTTGCCAGTCCTCGGGAAATCGCGAGGCCAAGGCCGACACCGCCGTGGGCGCGGCTGTCCGAGGAATCCACCTGTTCGAAGGCGTTGAAGATCCGCTGTTGCGCATCGAGCGGGATGCCCGGCCCGGTATCGCGCACGGCGAAGACAAGATCGTCGCCATCCTGTTCGACGCCGACCTCGACCGACCCCGAAGGGGTGAACTTGATCGCGTTGCCGACCAGGTTGAGCAGGATCTGGATCGTGCGCAGCCGGTCGCAGTAGACCGTCTCGCCATTGGATCGCACCTCGAAGGCCAGTCCCTTCCTGCAGGCAAGCTGGCCCATCTGGTCGCGGACATGAGCCAGTATCTCGTCGACGGGATGCACCTCTGGCTGCACGAAATAGGAGCCCGATTCCACCTGCGCGATGTTGAGCATGTCCTCGACGAGCGAGAGCATCTGCTTGGCCGAGCGCTCCTGTTTCTCCATCATCCCCGAAAGCTGGTCCATGAGGTGGCCGAGGGCCCTCGATGCGGTTTCGCTGTCGAAATCGGGCCGGTTGATCTCGGCGACCAGACGCTTGGACGGTTCGAACCTGTCGAGGTGCTTCAGGAGTCCGGCGGTTCCCAGGATAACGGTCAGGGGCGTCCGCAGTTCATGGGACAGGGTCGCGATGAACTGGGACTTTGCCCGGCTCGCGCTCTCGGCCCTTTCCTGGGCGCGCTTGAGCTGTGTCACGTCCGTGCGAACGCAGACCTTGTCGCCGCCGACGATGTTTCGGTCCGAGGCCAGGTAATGGCGTCCGCCATACAGTTCCTGCTCGAATTCGATGTCCGGACCACGGAAGCTGGCCAGGCGTTCCTGGACCCATTCTTCCTCGCGTCCGAGGGCGTCCATCTGGAGACCGTGACGGGCGCCCATCCGGATGATCTCCTCGAAGCTTGCGCCCTTCCGGATCTGCGCCGCCGCGGAGTCGTAGATCTCGGTGTACCGCTGGTTGTAGGCCACGAGGTAGCCGTCCCTGTCGAACATCGCAAAGCCGTCGTCCATCGCGTCGATCGCGGCGATCAGCCGCTTGCGAGAGGTCCGGTGGGACATCGCGAGAATGACGATGATCACGGCGGCCCCCATGATCAGGGCCGCAACCGCAGCGATGAGGGCCCGGTAGGCCGCCGCATTGGGGGGCAGGGCCGGCCAGCCGGGTCTGGGAACGGCCATCAGGTTCCAGGCGCCGGTGGGAAACTCGAGGCTCATCTCGATCGGACGTTCGGTCCGGATGCCGGGATCGCCGAAGATCGGCGTCACGGTCCCGTCGCCTCCGAGGTCCGAGGCGACGAACAGGCGGTAGTCGGTTGCCAGGTCGGCCAGGCCGCTGTTCTGCCAGAACGCCTCGTAATCCAGAACGATCGAGACGATCCCCCAGAGTTCCCTCGGCCGCTCCGCCGTTCCCTCGCCGAGAAACACCGGCTGGCGGATCACGATGCCCTGCCCACCCTGGATCAGGTCCACCGGGCCCACGACGGTCGCAGCTTCGTTCTCGATCGCCGCCATGACGGCGGCCCGTTGATCCTCGTGCGCGGTATAGTCGAGCCCCAGGGCGCTCCAGTTCCTTTCAAGCGGATAGATGAACCGGACGACCAGGTCCGGGGCGGCTGCGTAGTTGATGACGCTCCCGCCCTCCGCATCCAGCTGTCGCACCATCGCCGCGAATTCTGCCTGGTCGAGATCGGGATTGGATTCGAGCAGGGCCCCGAGGCGGCTCAGGATCAGGAAGTGCTCGACGATCCTTTCCTCCACCGCCTCCCGCGCCTCGACCAGCTGGATCGTGTGCTCGAACCTCAAATGCTGGTCGTAGTTCTGCCGGAGAAGGGCATCGAACTTGACGGCGATGAAGGACAGCGCGACTGCCAGCGCGACAAGCAGGACGATCGAGCCTTGTGCGGTCTTGCTGGGGAGGCGCCAGTGCGGGGATGCGGTCATGCTGCTCTGCCTGGTTCGGCGGGTTTGGACGTCTGCGTCTCGTGAGATTGATGCCTGCACCAAGCAGGGCCGGAATTTCAGTGAGGGTCGAGGGATTACCTAAGGTTAATCGCGCTCCTGGCTCGCGCAATCCCGCTTTAGTGCAGAAATGCAACGTATGGGCGTCGTCCTGGGGCTGCGGCGAGCATTTACAGGGCATCGCGGTAGTGGGGCGGCCGGCGCGCCGTCTTAAACCGGCAGCCCGCCTCCTAGGACGGCCGGGCGGCGTCCCAGCGGGGGAAGGTCACGAAAAACGTCGTTCCGATGTCCGAATTCCGCTGGTACGAGATCGTCCCCTCGAGAGCATCCATGATGCGTTTCGATATGCTCATCCCCAGCCCGGCGCCCCCGATCTTCCGGGTGTCGGAGGAATCGACCTGGGTGAAGGGGTCGAAGACCTTGCGATGATCCGCTTCCGTCAACCCGATCCCCTGGTCGATGAACTTGACCGCCACCCGGTCGCCGTCGGTGTCGACCCTGATCCGGACGGTACTGCCCGGAGGCGAGAATTTCGATGCATTGGACGCGATGTTCGAGAACACCTGGATCAGCCTCTTGCGATCGGCCTTCACGTAGATCGGCTCGCTCGGCAGGGAGACGTCGAAATCGACCGAGAGCCGCTGGGAATAGGGCTCGATCTCCGTGACCGCATCCCGGATCGCGTCGAGAATGTCTATCCGGGCGATGTCGAACTGCATCACATTCGTCTCGACGCTCTGGAGATCGAGTATTTCGGTGATGAGGTTCAGAAGCCGGTCCGAATTCTTCTGCGCAAGGCCGACTGCGAGTTTGGCCTGAGCCGGCAGGTCGCCAAGCTTGCCCGCGTCGAGCAGTTCGATCGAGGCCTTGATGGCGGTCAGCGGCGTGCGAAGTTCGTGGCTCATGGTCGAGACGAATTCGGTCTTGGCCTTGTAGGCCGCGCGGGACAGTTCGTGTTCCTTCTGCAGGGCCTGGAACTGCAGGATCTGGGACCGGTAGAACCTCAGGTAGATCCGCGAACAATCGACCACGAAGAACAGGACGAAGACGCTGGTAAACAGCTGTGCCCAGAGCTCGGACCGGATCGGCGCCTGGGTGATGACGACATCGCGGATCGGAATGAAGAGGAATGCGGTCCCGTACATCGCGAGCCGGATGAACAGGACCGGCAGAAGCTGATGGTTGTTCATCGCCGCGAACAGGGACGCGGCAAAGAGGAAGAAGAGGGGCAGGAAGTGCGTGGTCGGCCCCTGCAGGATCGCGATCCCGACCGCGTAGGTCACGATCACGCTCGAGCTGATCACGGTTCCGATGCACAGCAGGGCGAGGTGCCGGTGCGCGGCGGCGGTGTCGGTGGCCTCGCTGCGAATGACCTTGCGGAAGACCCAGAGGTCGAAGAGTTCGGAAAAGCCGATCATCACGAGGAGGGTGACGGCCAGCCGCAGGTCATAGTAGAAACCGGCCAGGGCCGCCGCAAAGATGAAGATCAGCTGGCGCTGCCCCACGAGGTCGATGCCGACTTGGCTGTAGTCGCGCATGTGACGAATGAGGATGTCCGTGCTGGGAGGTCGCAGGCGCTCCTCCTCCCCGAGAACCAAAGGTGCAGCGATGGTGCCCATTCTCGTGGCCCTTAGAATGTCTTGTGACAAGTGCTCAAACCTACGGCGCCTCGTAATCCACTCCTGATTGGTTACGACAGAACATCTAGAACATGTTCAAAATTAGACCAATTCCTTGAAAATTAGACCATTGGCGTGGCATTAACGACAATACGGCTTGATTGGGCGGTTTGCCCGCCAATTGCGAGGCAATCGGCCCCTTCCCGGGCGTCTTACGCCTCGGTGGCCTCGCCAGGCTGGCTCTGCCGGGAGGCTGCCCAGATCGCCACGATGTCCGACGCCACGGTCAGGGGGTCGAACGGCTTGGTGATGACGGCCTCGGCGCCCGAGCGCATCAGGATCTCCCTGTCCTGCGCGGTCGCCTTGGCGGTCATGAAGATCGCGGGCGTGTTTTCGAACCCCTCGATGGAGCGGAGCCTGCGAAGCGTCTCGATCCCGTCCATATGCGGCATCATCACGTCCACGAGAAAGAGATCGGGGTTCTCGCGCGGGGCCGACTGAAGCGCCTCGGCGCCCGAGCTGCACTGGACGATGCGCAGGCCGCCGACGGCTTCGAGGGCGAGCTTGGACACGGCGAGGATATCTTCCTCGTCGTCCACCTGAAGGATCAGCGGGGTATCATTCGCCATCGGTACCTCAAGAGTTGCGCCGCATGCCTTGGGGAAACCGGGCATCGGCCCGCCGGTGTCGGCGCTTGGACTGTGCGGAGTTGTCTGCCAGCCAATTGTGGAGATCTTGGGTCGATCTCGTGGTCAAGGAAGGACGCAGGCAAATTGATCGCAGGGGATGCAGCGGCGCAGGAGGGCAGGGCATCCGTCACGCGATCTTGTCCTGCCTGGCGAGGGGCGCACGCGCCCTGTCGCGGGCGGCCTGCAATGCTGTCAGCAGGTCGGCCGGCTCGAAAGGCTTGACGATGACCGAGGTGGCGCCGGCCTCCTGCATCAGGCGGATCTCCCGCTCGTCCGAACGGCCCGTCATGAAGACGACGGCCGCCCGGGACATGCCGGGCATGGCGTTCAGCCTGTGCAGGATGTCCAGTCCGGTCATCCCCGGCATCTGGTAGTCGAGCAGCACGACATCCGGTCCGAAGGCCTCGGCGTGGTCGAGCGCGACCGCACCGGAGGCGAACTGGATCAGGTCGACCGCCCCGAAGATGTCGAGCGTCACGGCGACGATCTCGCGCGTGTCGGCATCGTCATCCACATGAAGGATCCGCAGGTCTTTGTCTGGCATCACTCGTGTCCCGTCACACCGCGCGGTCAGGCCCGGGCGCGCTGCGCCGTGGCGCCGACGGTGGCCGGAAGCGCGATCGAGAAGGTCGATCCGATCCCGACCTTGCTGGTGACGCTGACCTCGCCACCGTGTTTCTGGACGATCGCCCTGACGATGCTGAGCCCGAGGCCGGTGCCGCCGGAGCGGCTGCTCTCCTGATTG
>JAMWZF010000234.1 GCA_024304875.1 Paracoccaceae bacterium | reverse complement strand
TCGGAGGGGGCGAGGTTGCCGCCCTTCTCGACCATCTTGGTCACGCTGACCTGCCACTCGGAGCCGGTCCAGTGGTAGCCATCCACCTGCCATTTCCGCTCGATCGTGACGCCCCGCTGGCGGGCGCCCTTGGCCATGGCTTGCGTGACGTCCGCGGGGTTGATGTAGCCGTCGGTGGGGTGGAACAGCGCGCCCTTGAGATCCTCGGTCCGGACCAGCGGCCAGCGCTCCTTGATCTCGGCGGGGGTGAGGAACTGGTGTTCGATCCCCACCGTCTCGGCGGTAGAGGCATAAAGCTGGTATTCGTCCATCCGCGCATCGGTCTGCGCCATGCGCAGGTTGCCGACGACATAGAAGCCGGCGTTGAGGCCGGTCTCTTCCTCCAGCGTCTTGTAGAACCTGACCGAGTAGTCGTGGATGTGGCTGGTCGCGTAGCCCATGTTGAACAGGGGCAGCAGGCCCGCGGCGTGCCAGGTGGAGCCGGAGGTCAGCTCGTCCCGCTCCAGCAGCATGGTCTCCCAGCCCGCCTTGGCGAGGTGATAGGCGATCGAGGTGCCGACGGCACCGCCGCCGACGACGAGGGCTTTGACATGGGTTTTCATCGGGCGGACTCCGGGCCGGGGGTTCTGGCGCACCCTTTCCGAAATTGGCGGCGGACGCCAAGCCCAGCCGACATGATGACGCCGGAAAACGACGCGGAGAGAGGGGGCTGGCATTCCGGCAGCACGAGATCGAGACCGGCCAGGAGGTTCACACCATTGGCCTTCTCGCCGTTGGTGATGACCTCGACCGTCATCATGCCGTCCAGGCGGAGGTGATGGCGAGTGAAGGAATGCCGCGGCCGGCGAACCCTCCCGCCGGTCAACGGACCGGGACAGGCGACCACTTGTCCAAGAGATTTCGGGCAGTCCGGGGTGAAACGCGGTCAGGCGACGCGGCTGACCCGGGTCGTGGTTGCGGTCATCCCGCGCAGGGCGGCGTAGGCGGCGTGGGCGGCTCGGGTGCGCCGGCCGGACCGGGCGAGCCTGGCGGCGGCCTCGCGCAGCTGGCGGCGGTGGGCCAGGGCGGCGGCTTCGGCCCGTTCGGCCTCAGCGGCGGCGGCGCGGGCGGCGGCTTCGGCGGCGCGGCGGGCGGCATCGCGTGAGGCCTGCCGGGCGGCCTCTTGCCGGGCGGCCTCCTCTCGGACGGCGGCGGCGCGGCGGTCCGCGTCCTGCCGCCGGCGGCGGTCCTCCTCGGCCGCCGCCGCCGCCCGGGCCTGCGCCTGTGCGACCGTCTGCCGCCCGTGGTGGCGTAGGGTGTCGTAGGCGTCGTTGATCTCGGCCAACCGTGCGGTCGCGCCGGCCCCCGCCACGTCCGGGTGATGCATCCTGACCAGCCGGCGCCAGGCGGCGCGGATGGCGGAAAAATCGTCGCCCGGGGTCACGCCGAGGGCGGCATAGGCGGCGTTCAGGTCGGCATTGGCCGCGGTGCGGAACATGGTCTGGCCTCGGCTGGTCTCATTCGATGCGAATAAGCGTAGAATTTTAGACGTTTGCCGAATAGCCACATTCCTGCCGCAAAGTTAACGGGTCTGCACCGCACTTCTAGATCAAGCCACTGAAATCAAACGGTTCAGGAACCGTTAATCACGCTGTGAGTGTGGCAGAAACGGGGCTCTTGTCCAGGCCGGGCCGCCTCGATTGCCCCGCCCCGCCGGAGCGGATAAGACGGCGGGCAAGGAGTGGAGGCGCCCCCCGCATGCTGATCTGCCGCAGGATTGCCGAGCTTGACCGGGCGCTGAGCGACTGGCGGCGCGCGGGCGAGAGCGTCGGCCTCGTCACCACGATGGGCGCCCTGCACGCCGGGCACATGGCGCTGGTCGCCGCAGCCCGCGCGGATCACGCCCGCGTCGTCGCCACGATCTTCGTCAACCCGACCCAGTTCGGCGATCCCAAGGACCTCGAGACCTATCCCCGGACCGAGGCCGAGGACCTGGCGATGCTAAAGGCCGCCGGCGTCGACGCGGTGCTGATCCCGGACGCCTCCGAGATCTATCCGGAGGGCGACGAGACCATCGTGGAGACCACGCGCCTTGCCGGTCTCTTCCACGGCGCCGTCCGCCCCGGCCATTTCCGGGGCGTGGCGACCGTGGTCTGCAAGCTGCTCAACATCGCCGGGCCGGACGCGGCCTATTTCGGCGAAAAGGACTATCAGCAGCTCGCCGTGATCCGCCGGATGGTGACGGACCTGCACATGAAGGTGCGGATCGTCGGCGTGCCGACCGTGCGCGAGGCCGACGGCCTTGCCATGTCCTCGCGCAATGTCCGCCTGACCCCCGAGGACCGCTCCGCGGCGCCGGTGCTGAGCCGGGCGCTGGAGGCGGCGGCGGGGGAGCGCGACGTGGCCGCGATGGAGGCCACGATCCGCCGGGTCGTGGGGGAAGAACCCCGCGCGACACTCAAGGGTCTCGACATCGTCCGGGCCGATACGTTCACCCCTGCCGAAGGGCCGCTGACCGCGCCCGTCGGCATCATGATCTCCGCCCAGTTCGGGGATGTCCTGCTGATCGACCAGAGGGAGGTTTCGCCATGAGCAAACAGACCAATCCGCCCGTCCGCCGCACAACCGTGCCGCAGATCCGCGCCCGCAAGGGGGGCGATCCGATCGTCAGCCTGACGTCCTACCACGCGCACACGGCCGCCATCGTGGACAAATACGCGGACTTCATCCTCGTCGGCGACTCCCTGGGCATGGTGATGCACGGGATGGAGAGCACGGTGGGCGTGCCGCTCGACCTGATGATCATGCATGGCCGGGCGGTCGTGAAGGGCACCAAGCGGGCCCTCGTCGTGGTCGACATGCCCTTCGGCACCTACGAGGAAAGCCCCAACATGGCCTTCCGCAACGCCGCCAAGGTGATGAAGGAGACCCAGTGCCAGGCAGTGAAGCTGGAGGGCGGGGCGCGGATGGCAGAGACGATCCGGTTCCTGGTCGAGCGCGGCATCCCCGTCATGGCCCATGTCGGCCTGACCCCGCAGAGCACGAACGTCATGGGCGGCTTCAAGACGCAAGGCCGGGACGAGGCCACCTGGGAGATGCATCTGAACGATATCAAGGCCGTGGCCGAGGCCGGCGCCTTCGCCGTGGTGGTCGAGGGCGTGGTGGAGCCGCTGGCCGCGCAGATGACCCGCGCCGTCGACATTCCGACCATCGGGATCGGCGCGAGCGCGGAGTGCGACGGCCAGATCCTCGTGCTCGAGGACATGCTGGGCCTCTCGCCCTGGACCCCGAAGTTCGTGAAGGTCTACGGCCAGCTCGGCGGGATGATCGAGGCGGCGGTGAAGGACTACGCCGAGGAGGTCTCCTCCCGCGCCTTCCCGGGCGAGGACCAGGTGTACCGGTGAAGCGGCGTTAGGTCCGCTTCGGACCTGATGTGCCATTTGCATCACGGGGACAGGGGATTGCGGCGACTGCCCTTCCTGCGGACCCGGACTGTTCGTATATTGGAACCAATGGACCCGGGCCAAACCGGGCCACCGAACGAGCAGTCATAGAGCAGGACCCATGTCCCGTTTCCTCATCCTGGCGCTTTGCGGCGCCTTCGGCCTGTCGGCCTGTGCCAGCACGAGCGACTCCGTCGTGTCGAGCCGGAACTACTACGAGCCGGTCTTCGTGCCGGACCTCGGCGGGCCGCAGTAGGCCCGCACGCGCTGGTGTCTGCCCGGCGTTCGAGGCGCCGGGGATCGTGCGCGTGGGGAAATCCCTACTCGACAGCCAGGCGGCCCTCCGCAAATCCTGTCTTTGTCCAGAGAGGGGATCTGCCCGTGCCAGTCAGCCTTTCCGATGCCGCCGACCTGGTCGAGGCCAGCTATGCGCCCCAGCGGATCAGCTCTCCGAAGATCGTCCACAGCTTCGACAAGGACGATGTGCAGGCCCACCTGACTGAGGATGGGATCCTGCTGCTGCCCGGGTCGAACTCCGTGGCCGACTACGCCCGCTACAACCTGCGCCTGTTCCGCGTCGGCGAGCAGAGGTACCGGATGGACGAAACGGCCACTGCCCCGGGCGCGAGCCAGACGATCTGGCACCAGGGCTTCCTGGCCTATGCCAAGGCGATCTACGACTGGATGGAGGGCAAGCCGCGGCCCAAGGTCATCATGGGCCATTCCCTCGGCGCGGCGGCCGCGCAGATCCTGTCGATGTCGTGGAGCGTGCCCGCCATCGGCTTTGCCGCCCCCCGCCCCCGCCGGGGCATGGGCACGGCGGCCCACAACCCCAGGTGCCTGCTGATCTGCCGCGAGGACGACACCGTCTGCACCCTCGCGCCCGGGTTCCACCACATGGGCGACGTGCGGTCCCTCCGGCCGATCGGCCTGTCGCTCGGGATCGACCATTCGATGAAGCAGTACATCCGGCTGATGAAGGCGGGGACGGGGCCGGACCTGATCCCGAGGATGTGGGGGTGACGGCCGGTCCGGACCTTTCGGCCCGGCAATCGCTCCGGTGGAGCGATTGAGGCCGTCACGGGCGGAGCCCCGGATAAGGCCGTCACGGGCGCAGCCCCGGCAGTGCAAAAAACTGTTGATAAGGATTGCCTTAACAGGCTCTACATTGGATGCGCGAGCGATCGGAGAAAAACAATTCCCATGACCACCAGGAAGAGAACCATAATAATGGTGGTCGCATTTCTGGGCGCGGCCTATGTCGCGGTTGTCGCGGCAAGCTACCATTTTTCACGGTCCTTGCCCAATTTCCGGGAGGCCGGCGCCAACCGGGACGACCTTTGCTACTGGACGAACGCCCTGATCGTGTACGTCAAATGTGGCCAGAATGTCGAATATGGATCGTGGTGGAGCTCCTTCTATGATTTCTGGTTGAGCCCGATCTATCTGCCAATGTTCGCAATGTGGTTATTCTCCATAGGCGCCGCGTATATTATCGTGGCCACCCTGACCCTTTCTCCTCTGATCTTTCTGGCCTACGTCCTTTATCGACAATTGAAGTACCATTGGTCCGTCCGTCAGAACTCAGGGTCGAAATAGGTCTCTTGGCTTAGAGCCATTTCAGGCGGAAATGCTACGCGATCAGGTGGCGGACCGATTTCCCTTTTCAGATCCACGGCGAATTAGTCGGAGAGGCCGCGAAAGATCGTTCTCGACCC
>JAMWZF010000233.1 GCA_024304875.1 Paracoccaceae bacterium | reverse complement strand
CAGGATGTAGACCCGGGCCGAGGGGTGGATCGTGTCGATTTCGAGGTCCCGGGCCGAGAGCACCAGTGCCTCGGAGGTCGCCAGCGCGAAAGGCGCCTGGCCGAGCTCCACCGGGTCGATGCCGAGCAGGAGGTGGTGCATCACCGGGTTGCAGACGAAGACGATCTCCATGATCCGGTCCGCCCCGATCCCGGCCTCGGCGGCGAGTTCGGTCGCCAGCCCCCGGATTGCCGCGCGCACGGCCGTCGTCATCTCGGCATCGCCGCCGGGGTTCATCATCGCGTAGGACACCCGGCTCATCAGGTCCTCGCCGAAGCGGATCTGGGGGTTCATCACCCCGGCGCTGGCGGCGACCGAACCGTCGGCAAGATTGGTCAGATGCGCCGCGATGGTGGTGGAGCCGAGGTCGATGGCGAGGCCGTAGATCGGCGCGTCCTCGAACCCCGGCGCGACGGCCAGCAGCCGGGCGATGCCGCGCCGGCCGGTGTGCAGGGTGCAGGTGACCTGCCAGTCGCCCTTCCGCAACGCCGGCTGGAGGTCATGCATCACGCGAAGATCGACCTCGATGTCACTGATATCCCACTGATCCGCCAGGGCGACTTTCAGTCGTTCGAGGTCCCCCGACGGCGTGTGCATGTCGGGCTGCGTCACATCGACGAGCACCCGCCGGATGGCCGGGTCCATGACCATCACCCGGGTTCCGGCGTCCTTGCGGACGACCTGTCGGTGGACCTGGCTTTCCGGCGGCACGTCGATGACGATATCGCCCTCGATGGTCGCCTGGCAGCCCAGCCGCCGACCCGGTTTCAACCCCCGGATCCGGTCGTATCGGTCCTCGACGGCATTGCGATCCGACAGGGCGCCCTCGCGGGCGGTGACCCCGTGCTTGGGGAAGTCGCCGTAGCCGGGCGCGACCTGGCACTTCGAGCAGATGCCCCGTCCGCCGCAGACCGAGTCGAGGTCGACCCCCAGCTTTCGGGCGGCGGCCAACACAGGCGTTCCGGCCGGCACCCGGCCGCGCTTGCCCGAGGGCGTGAAGATGACGAGGGGGTCCTGGGACATGGGCGATCTCGCTTTGCTGGCCGGACCATACCGACGCGGGCGGCGGACGAAAGCGGGGAAGCGCCGTCATTTCGCTCAGGACCGTCATGAGGCGGAGGGCAGACCGGGGTTAGGCGACCCGATCGACCCAGGGTTGCAAGGACTCTAGAACGCTAACGTCCTGAAGTCCTTGGAGGCCGCCAAGCACTACCCCTGAAAAGAAAAGCCCACGAGAGCCGCTCCCGCTTCCGGTGGAATTGACTTGTCGTCAACCGGTCAGACTTGCGCCAAGTCAGCCTGCGACGACCCCGGCAGGAGGTGGCCCTCACTCCGTCTCGATCTCGACATGAGGCGCGGACCGACCGGTGACCCGTTCGTCGCACTTCGCCTCGATGTTGTTTCCGTCGGGATCCAGCAGAAACGCCGCGTAGTACCCGTCGTGATAGTCGCGCAGGCCGGGGCCCCCGTTGTCGCGTCCCCCGGCCGCGAGGCCCTCGGCGTGAAAGGCCGCGACGGTCGCACGGTCCGGGGCCTGAAAGCACAGGTGCAGGCCCCTCGTTACGGACCCGTCCTCGGCCGCGCTGATGTAGAGCTCGTCGAGGTCCATGAAATCGTCCCCGTCTCCCAAGGCCTCCGCGAACCCAAGAGCGTCCAGCACGGCCCGATAGAACCGGCGGGATGCCGGGTAGTCGCTGACGCGGATGTCGAGATGGTCGATCAGGCGGCCGACGGTGTAGCGCATCGTTCACTCCTCTGGTCCCGCTGCGGCGGCGGGCCCGCCCTCAGAATGATCCGGCGGCCTCGCGGACACAACCGCGGCCGCCTTGCCATCCTGCGCCATCCGTGAAACAGGAAACCGCCAACCGAACCCTCCCAAGGAGTAGCCCCCATGGAGATTCGCGAGGCCCTGACCTTCGATGACGTCCTGCTCGTTCCCGCCGCGTCCAGCGTGCTGCCCAGCACCGCGGACACGCGCACGAAGGTGACCCGCGAGATCTCCCTCAACATCCCGCTCCTGTCCTCCGCGATGGACACGGTGACCGAGAGCCGCATGGCGATCACCATGGCCCAGGCCGGCGGGATCGGGGTGATCCACAAGAACCTGACGGTCGACGAGCAGGCGCGCGAGGTCCGCAGGGTGAAACGCTTCGAAAGCGGCATCGTCTACAATCCGGTCACCCTGCGCCCGGACCAGACCCTCGCCGATGCCCGCGCCCTGACCGAACGCTACGGCTTCAGCGGCTTCCCCGTGGTGGATGACAAGCACCGCGTCCTCGGCATTGTCACCAACCGCGACATGCGCTTCGCCCAGAGCGACGACACGCCGGTCAAGGTGATGATGACCTCGGACAACCTCGCCCTCCTGCGCGAGCCCGCGGACCGGGACGAGGCGATCAGCCTGATGAAGGCCCGCCGGATCGAGAAGCTGCTGGTCACGGATGCGACCGGCAAGCTCACGGGCCTTCTGACCCTCAAGGACACCGAGAAGTCCGTCCTGAACCCCACCGCCTGCAAGGACAGCCTCGGTCGCCTCCGCGTCGCCGCCGCGACCGGCGTGGGCGATTCGGGCTTCGAGCGGTCCGAGGCGCTGGTCGATGCGCAGGTGGACGTCATCGTCATCGACACCGCCCACGGCCATTCCCAGGGCGTCCTCGACGCCGTCGGCCGGGTCAAGCGGCTGTCGAACGAGGTCCAGGTCATTGCCGGCAACGTGGCCACCGCCGAGGCCACCCGTGCCCTGATCGACGCCGGCGCCGATGCGATCAAGGTCGGCATCGGGCCGGGCAGCATCTGCACCACCCGCATGGTCGCGGGCGTCGGCGTGCCGCAGCTGACCGCCATCATGGACTGCGCCGCCGCCGCGGGGGACGTCCCCGTCATCGCCGACGGCGGCATCAAGTTCTCGGGCGATTTCGCCAAGGCCATCGCCGCCGGCGCCTCCTGCGCCATGGTCGGCTCCATGATCGCGGGCACGGACGAAAGCCCCGGCGAGGTGATCCTCTACCAGGGCCGCAGCTTCAAATCCTACCGCGGGATGGGGTCCCTCGGCGCCATGGCGCGGGGCAGCGCCGACCGGTATTTCCAGAAGGACGCCGCCTCCGACAAGCTGGTCCCCGAAGGGATAGAGGGGCAGGTGCCTTACAAGGGCAGCGCGGGGGCCGTCATCCACCAGCTCGTCGGGGGCCTGCGCGCCGCGATGGGCTACACCGGGAATGCCACGGTGGCCGAGATGCGGGCAGGGTGCCAGTTCGTGAAGATCACCGGCGCGGGCCTCAAGGAAAGCCACGTCCACGACGTGCAGATCACCCGCGAGAGTCCCAACTACCGGGCCGGGTGACCGGCATGGACGGGGTGGATCGCTTCCAGGCCGGCGATGTCGAGGTCATCTGCCTCGTCGACGGCGCCAAGGTCTTCGGGGCCGAGGTCTTTCCCTCGCTGACCGAGGAGACCCGCGCCGCCCGGCTCGCCGCCGCCGGGCTCACCGAGGCCGCGACCGAGTTCAATTCCTACCTTCTGCGTCACCCGGGCGGGATCGACCTCGTCGACGCGGGCTGCGGGACGCTGTTCGGAGACGGCGCCGGGTTCCTGCCCGAGCGTCTCGCCGCCCTCGGACTGCGGCCCGGCGACATCGACCGTCTGATCCTGACCCACCTGCACGGCGACCACGTCGGCGGGGCGCTGACGCAGGACAGCGGGCTGGCCTACCCGCAGGCCGAGGTCCTCATGCACCGGGCCGAAGCCGCCCACTGGCAGGGAAGGGACGCCCCCGGCGGGCGGTTCCTCTCCCTGACCGAGCCGACCCTGATCGAGGATGGCGCAGACCTCGGCCAGGGCATCACCCTCTGGCACCTGCCGGGGCACACGCCTGGGCACTCGGGCCTGCGCATCGGCGACCTCGCTCTCGTCACCGACATTGTCCATTCCGAGGCGCTGCAACTCCCCGATCCGGCCTGCGGGCCGACCTTCGACGTGGACGGCGCGCTCGCGGCCGAGACGCGGGCGATGGCGCTGGCGTGCGTGGCTGCCGAGGGTTTGGTCTGGTCCGGCGCCCATATCCTCGGTCCGGGCAAGTTCCACCGGCTGGCGCGGGACGGGGACGGCTTCGCGCGGGCGCCCCTGTGACTCCCGCCGCCCGCATCCAGGCGGCGATCGAGGTATTGGACCTCTGGCGCGGCGGCCAGCGGGCGGACGCGGCGCTGAAGGACTGGGGCAGGGCACACCGCTTTGCCGGTTCGAGCGACCGCGCGGCCATTCGCGATCATGTCTTCGGCGCGATCCGCTGCGCCCGGTCCTTCGCGGCCCTCGGGGGGGCACCGGACGGGCGGGGGCTCATGCTCGGCGCCCTCCGGGCCGAAGGAACGGATCCCGCCGAGGTCTTCGGCGCCGGCCGCCATGCCCCTGCGCCGCTGACAGGAGACGAGCCGTCCGCCACGGCCGAGATGACCAGGGCCGAGATGCTCGACTGCCCGGAGTGGCTCTGGCCGCAGCTTTCGGCCGACCTCGGCGAGGATGCCGAGAGAATGCTGAGCGACAGCCGGAACCGCGCGCCGGTGTTCCTGCGGGTCAACCTGCGCAGGACCGACCGGGACAGCGTGGCAGCGGCGCTGGCCGAAGAGGCGATCGGGACGGCCCCTCATCCCGAGGTGGCGACGGCCCTGATCGTGACCGAAAATGCCAGACGGGTATCGGCCTCGCAACCTTACCTCGACGGCCGGATCGAGGTGCAGGACGCGCACTCCCAGGCGGTCGTGCTGGACCTCGCGCCGCAGGGCCGGATCCTCGACTACTGCGCCGGCGCCGGGGGCAAGGCGCTCGCCCTCGCGGCACTGACCGATGACCCGGTCTGGGCGCACGATGCCATCCCCGCACGGATGCGCGACCTCGACCCGCGGGCCGCGCGGGCGGGGGCGGACGTCCGGCAAGCGACCACCGCGGCGCTCGAGACCGCCGCGCCGTTCGCCCTCGTCCTTTGCGATGCGCCCTGTTCGGGCAGCGGAACCTGGCGGCGGGACCCCGAGGCGAAATGGGCGCTGACGGCGCAGACCCTGGCCGAGCTGAACGTTATCCAGGATCAGGTGCTCCGCGCCGCCGCGCCACTGGTCGGACC
>JAMWZF010000232.1 GCA_024304875.1 Paracoccaceae bacterium | reverse complement strand
GCATGGCTGATCGAAGGGTCCTGATGCTGGGCGGGCTCCTGGCCTTGGCGTCGGCGGTGTTCCTGCTCTGGGGCCTGCGCGCGCCTCTCGGCTTCATCCTCTCGCTCCGGGCCGAGAAGCTGGCGGCGCTCGCCATCGTCGGTGCGGCGACCGGCGCGGCGACGGTCCTCTTCCAGACGGTCGCCGCCAACCGGCTGCTGACGCCGGGCATCGTGGGCTTCGATGCGCTGTTCGTCTTCCTGCAGACCGTGCTGGTGATGACCCTCGGCGGGGTCGGCTACGCCGCGCTGCCCGGCATGGCCAAGTTCCTGTCCGAGACCGCGCTGATGACGCTGGCGGCCCTTGCCCTCTTCGGTGTGCTGTTCCGAAAGGGGGCGGGCGACGTGATCCGCATGATCCTGACCGGGGTGATCCTCGGTGTCCTCTTGCGCGGGCTGGCCGGCTTTGCCCAGCGGCTGCTCGAGCCGTCCGAGTTCGCCGTGGTCCAGCAGGCCAGCATCGCCAGCTTCAACGCGGTGGACGACAGCCAGCTCGGACTGGCCGCCGCGGCTCTGGCGGCGGCGCTCGGCATCGCCTGGCGGATGGCCCCGGCGCTCGACGTGGCGGCCCTCGGGCGCGAGAAGGCGCGCACCCTCGGGCTGGCGCACGACCGGGTGGTGCTGGGCGCGCTGGCGGTGGTGGCGGTCCTGGTGTCGGTCTCGACCGCGCTGGTCGGGCCTGTGACCTTCCTCGGCCTGCTGGCGGCAAGCCTGGCCCATGCGGCCCTGCGCGACCATCGTCACCGGGTGCTGATCCCGGGGGCGGCGCTGATCGGCGCGGCCATCCTCGTGGCCGGGCAGGCCGTCTTCGAGCGCGTGCTGGGTCTGCAATCGGCCCTCGGCATCGTCGTCGAGTTCGCGGGGGGTCTTCTCTTCCTGGCCCTGATATTCTGGAGACCTGCGACATGATCGAGATCGAGGGCCTCACCGTCGCCCGGGGCGAAACGCCGGCCTTGCGGGACGTGACCTGCCGGGTGCCCGAAGGGGGCATCACGGCGATCATTGGGCCGAACGGGGCGGGCAAGTCGACGCTGCTGCACGTGATCGCCGGACTGATCCGTCCGGCCGCGGGGCAGGTTCGCGTCTCGGGGCTGGACGTGACGCGCGCGCGGGAAAGGGACCGCGCCAGGCTGCTCTCGCTCCTGACGCAGAGCGCGGGAACGGTGCCGCGGCTGAGCGTGCGCGACCTTGTCGCCTTCGGCCGCTGGCCGCATCACCGCGGCCGCCCGACCGCCGCCGACCATCGCGCCACCGACGCGGCCATCGAACGTTTCGACTTGGAGCCGCTGGCCGGGCGCGAGGTCGAGGCCCTGTCCGGGGGCCAGAAGCAGCGGGCCTTCCTCGCCATGGCCTATGCGCAGGAGACGCCCTGGATGCTGCTGGACGAGCCGCTGGCCGCGCTCGATCCGAAATACACGCGGGACATCATGGATCGCCTGCGCGACATCGCCGACGATCGGGCGGGTCGCCGGAGCGTCCTGATCGTGCTGCACGATCTCGGCATTGCCGCCCGGCATGCCGACTGGTGCGTGGCGCTCAAGGACGGCCGGTTGCATGGCGCCGGCCCCGGACGCGAGACGATGACCTCGGTCGCCCTGAGCGCACTCTACGACACGCCGCTGCGCGTGGGGTGGTCGCAGGACAGGCTCGTCGTGGTCGATGGGGACTGAGGCGTCAGCCGGTCGATGCCGCCATCTCGGCGGGCAGGGCAGCTACATGCCGTATCGATTCGCCAATCTTCGGAGCGGGATGCCCCGATCGGCCGCGCGTCAGTGGGCCAGCCGGAAGTAGGGCGCCTGAAGAGTATGCTCCATCCCGCCGTCGCAGAAGCCCATCGTCATGTTGGAGGTCCCCGAGATCGTCCGGCCCGAGATGAACGAGGCGCCTTCGATGCCGTCGGCGTTGGCTGCGAACTCGATGTCCCCGACAGCGATCAGCTGGCCGCCATAGGCCTTGAGGTCCGAGGCAAAGCTCATGCCCCCCATCGACAGGAGGATGGCGCCGCCGCCCGTGGCGCAGCTGTCGTTCCGGCCGACCTGGACGTGGCTGCCCTTGATCGAGGACCCCATGTTGGGCGACGTGCCGATGACAATGGCGTCCTCGAGCACCGTCCCGTTGCCGAAGGTGATTTCGCAGGCCGTCTTGACCACCATGTTGCGCATCGGAACGTCCGGGCGGAACGTCACGCCGTTGCCGCTGCAGGACACGATGTTATAGGCGTTCTGCTGAAGCTGAGAGATGTCGATGTTGCGTCCGCTGACATAGTTGATCGTCGGCGTCGTGATATAGGTCGGCATCGTCGCGCTTCCGTAGGTCATGATGCCTTTGATCTCTTCCTCGATCCGGTTGAGGATGCGGATGCGGTAGTAGCCGTTGCGCAACGCGTCCCGCAGACCATCGTTGGTCTCGAACCCGGACTTGGGAAGGTCGAGCAAGGTCGTGTCCGGCATCGACACCACCGAACCAGGTTCGAAGAAGTTGTTCGAGTTGACCGAGACGTGGGTGTTCGAGTGGATGCAGAACCCGTTGTAGAAGGCATTGTTCGACTGGATGTCCACGATGTCCTCAGCGACGAAACCCTCGCGCAGGCAGGCCGGTTTGTAGGTGACGTAGACCGCGTTCGTCACGACGTCGAGCGAGCCCAGGCCGATGAACTTCATCAGGAAGGTCGAGACGGCGTTGCCCCGGTCCGCCAGGCGCGCGGTGGACACCATGACGGCCTGGCTGGAGGTGTCGTCGACCGTGAAGGCCATGTCCTTGTAGCTCCAGGTGCCGAACAGGATGTCCTCGGACGTCAGGACCGTGCCATAGGAGTCCTCGGGTTGGGTCGAGGCGACGAGGGCGAGCGCCGCGGTGCGCGCCTCGTCGGGCCCCATGACCTCGCGGTTGTAGAGCGCCGCATGGGCGACGGTATCGGCCGTCACCTGCAACTGGGTTCGTGCGGTCAGGGCGTTCTGGTAGTCCACGGCAATGCCGCCCACGATGGCCATGCCGGCCGTGATATAGAGCCCGAAAGTGGTGAAGGAGCCCTCCTCGTCGCGGAGGAGGCGCCAGAGAATGCCGGAGAGTATTTCGATCTTCATTTTTGTTTCTGCCAATATCAGTATTCGAGAAAATGCTCGGATTTGACGACGACATCGTATTCGCGGAGAAAACCGAACATGCCGGTGGCGTCGAGGTCCTCGATCGGCAGAGCGACCTGCGTGAGGATCACGCCGTCGGTGACCGACGTGAAGACCTGCGCGCGGGAGCTCACATGGCCCATGCGTTCGGAGATCCAGGTCTCTGTCTCCTCGGTGCCGCCAAGACGTCCGACCGAGAAGGCGCGGTTCGCATCCTGGACCACCCGGTAGGCTTCCGCCTGCTTGTGGAACACGAACGAAAGATCGACGACGGCGCAGAAGAAGAAGATGAACATCGGCAACCACAGAACCGCTTCGACCGTCACGACGCCGGCCTCGTCTTTGCGAAGACGCGCGCAGAGGTTCGAGATCTGAGGTATCATTCGAGCGCCCTTGGCAAGTTGCGGTCACGCGACGGAAGCGTTTGTTTCCGCCGACGTAACAGAAACACGCCGGGTTCTTGTCGAAAGTTGGGCGGCAAGCGTGCCGAATTGCGGCGTTCCAGCCGAATTGGTCAGCGTTTTCACTGCTTTTGTCCGTCTGACGTAAACCTGCAACGACATTTGGCTGTCTCGTGTTCGGACGAAACGGTCCAGTACTCGAGTGCGCAGCCAGCGGCCGTCTCTGTCCTCCCTGCCGATTCCATCCTGCTATCGAAACGGGAGGGAGTCCTTGCTCGTTCCAGGGTGTTCGGGCCCGGGTCTGTCCGCGTGATCCGGCGCTCGATCGTGCTCGACCAGTGGGAGGCGGAACCGGCAACCTGTCGTCTCTCCCAGTCAGGATCGACGGCCCCTCGCAGCGGCGTCCGACACCTGCCTGCGACCACGCGGTCCAAGTCGTCCGACAGGTCGAGCGGCGTCGGGCCGACGCACAAAGATCTTCGAATTTCGTTGAAAGCCGGCGGTTTGGCAGCCCGTAGGGGAATCGAACCCCTCTTTCCAGGTTGAAAACCTGGCGTCCTAACCGATAGACGAACGGGCCGTGCGCCGGTGTGACGCGTCATCTAGGGGATGGGCCGGAGGAGGGCAAGCAGATTCTTGGACCTTCGGGCAGAGAAATTCTGCTTCCGGTCATCGACCCGCCGGGGCTGCATCCTCGAGCATCAGTTGCGGCCTCCGCCGTCCCTGCCAGGTGTTGATGTCCAGTCGTCCGGCGAGGTGGAACCGCGCGCCTCCATGGGTCAGAAGCGGCGCGAGGGGCCCCTCCATCGCGCGGAAGGCGATGGCGTCGAGGCGGGGGCCGGTGCCGTCGCCGAAGGTCAGCTTGAGGTGCCCCTCGCCGACCACCTTGGCGAAGGACAGGGCCATGTCCGCGAAGGCAAAGCGCGGTGCGGGGGCGCTCGCGCCGAAGGGGCCGCAGGCCTCGATCCGGTCGATCAGGTCCACCTCGGCCGCGCCGGGCATCAGCATGCCGCCGAGGATCAGGTCACGCGGGCCGACGTCGCCCGCGCCCTGCCGCGCGAGCAGCTCCGACAGGCGCTCCATCGCCGGCTCCAGCTGGGCGCGGGTGACCGTCAGCCCGGCGGCCATGCGGTGTCCGCCACCCTTTTCGATCAGGCCCTCGGCCGCCAGCCGCTGGATCGCGGCGCCGAGGTCCACGCCGGTGACGGACCGGCCCGAGCCCTTGCCGATGTCGCCGTCGAAGCCGATCACGATGGAGGGCCGGTTGGTCGCCTCCTTGAGGCGCGAGGCGACGATGCCGACGACGCCGGGGTGCCACCCGTCCTCGGCGGCCCAGACCAGCGGCGCCTCCAGCCCCCGCGCCTCGGCCTGGGCGAGGGCGGCGTCCCGCACCCGCGCCTCGACCTCGCGCCGCTCGGCGTTCAGCGTCTCCAGCCGCTCGGCCAGCGCCGCGGCTTCGTGCGGGTCGTCCGTCGCCAGCAGCCGCGCGCCGAGGTCCGCCGCCCCGATCCGCCCGCCGGCGTTGACGCGCGGGCCAAGCAGGAAACCGAGGTGATAGGCACCGGGGGCAGTGTCCATGCCGGCCACATCTGCCAGCGCGAC
>JAMWZF010000231.1 GCA_024304875.1 Paracoccaceae bacterium | reverse complement strand
TATTGGCGCGCGCGGGCGCGGCTGCAAGCGGCATCGCGTGCAGGTTCCGGTCAGGCAGCGACGGCGCGCCCGGCCGGGAAGCTGGCGCACGGGTCCCCCCGGGGGCCCTGCGGCGGCCGGAGGCATCACGGCCCGCCACCCGGCATGAAAAGGGCCCCGCGCGGGGGCCCTTTCCGTCGTTACTGTCGGTCGTCGATCAGATGTCGCGCAGCAGGTAGGTGATGTTGCGGACCGCGGCGCGGCGGTTGGCCCGCTCGTCGCTCAGGGTCTCTACCCGCAGGTAGGCCTCGCCGTAGCCTTGGGTGATCAGGTTCTCCGGCGGAATGTCGAAGTACTCGGTCAGTGCAAGGGCGACGCTCTCGGCCCGGCGGTCGGACAGCGCGAGGTTGTAGGTCGCGTCGCCCACGGCGTCGGTGTGGCCCTCGATCAGGAAGACCGCGCCCGGATCCTCGTCCAGCACCGCCTCGATGGCGCGGCCAAGGTCGAACAGGGCCTCGGCCTGGGCCGAACCGATGGCGGCCGAGCCGGTGTCGAAGGTCACGGCGTCAAGGGTGACGACCGGAGCCAGCGCCCGCACCCGCTCGATCTGACGGATCTGGCGCAGCGAGAAGGTCCGGCCGATGTTCGGCGCGTTGGAGGCCGAGAGGGCCACGCGCAGTTCCTCGAGGTCGGCCTCGGACAGGTCACGGTTGTTGTCCGTCTGCACCGGCGGCAGCGAGGACACCTGAACCGGCTCCACCGTGCGGGTGTCGTCGAACAGCTGCACCGTGGTGCCGTCGGCCAGGATGCGGTCGCGGCGCAGGACACGGCCGTCGGCGGCCCGGACGGTCACGATCTCGGAGCCGTCGGGGTTGACCACCGTGGTCCGGGTCGAGCCGTCCGAGAAGGTCTCGGTCGTGATGTTCGCACCGGGCTGGCGCAGCAGCACGTCGTCGTCCTTCAGCACGGTCAGCTCGCCGTTGCGCTTGACCACGACACGGTCGCCCGAGGTCGAGACGACCTCGTCACCGTTGTTCAGGATCGAGCCGACGGCCACGGCACCCAGACCCACGAGCAGGGCCCGCTCGAAGTTGCTGAGGCCACCGTCGTCATCGTCGTCGTTCGAGGCGCTGCCGCTGCGGGCGGCCTGGGTCTCGAAGTCCTCTTCGGAGCTCCGCACGTCTTCCTCGGTCACCTCGGTGGTGGTCACCTCGGCGGCTTCGGCGTCCGCCTCGGCGGAAGCAGCGGCAGAAGCGGCGTCGGCTTCGGCCATCTCGGCTTCCATCTCGGCCTGTTCCTCGGCGCTGGCCGCGGTCACTTCCTCGGCGCCCTCGGCTTCAAGCTCGGCGGCGATCTCCTCGGGGGTCATGTCCTCGTTGGAGGTCTCCTCGGCCATGTCGGTCTCGGCCTCGGCTTCGGCGTCCACCTCGGCCTGGGCCTCGGCGTCCAGCTCGCCCTCGACCGCTTCGGCCTCTTCGGCCATCTCGGTCTCGCCCTCTGCCATCGCCTCGGCCTCGGCAGTGGCGTCCGCCTCTGCGGCGGCCTCCAGGTCCGCCTCGAGATCGGCAGCCGTCTCGGCCTCTTCGGTCACCTCGGCCTCGGCTTCGGCGGCCATGTCGGCCTCCTCCGCCATCTCGGCCTCGGCGGCTTCGGCTTCCGCAGCGGCGGCAGCTTCCGCTTCGGCGGCGGCGGCAGCAGCGGCTGCCTCTTCCTCGGCGGCCTCAAGCTCGGCCTCCAGGTCGGAAGCCGTGTCGGCCTCGCCTTCCACGGCAGCCTCGCCTTCCACGGCAGCCTCGCCTTCGACGATGGAGCCCTCGGTCTCGAGGGTGCCCTCGCCTTCGACCTCGCCGTCCATCGACAGGTCAAGGCCGTTCGCAACGGCGGCGGCCAGGTCGTCGAGGGTCTCGATGGTTTCCCCCTCGGCGGTCACGCAGGGAACGGGCCCGTCGAGTTCGCAGCTCGGCAAGTCGCTGTCCTGGGCGAAGCCGGCTGTGGGCAGCGCCTGGGCGATGGTCAGCGACAGGGCCGCCGTCATCGCAGTAGTTGATCTGAACCGTTTCATTGGATGTCCTCCAGAATTCGCGTCTGGGGATGGAAGTTAGGCGGTGGCGGGAGGGGGACAAGCGGCCGCAGCCTCTCAAATCGCCCGTTTCGGCCCCTCGCTATCGGATATCCGCCGATGGGAAGGCGTTTTGTTTCATAAGTTTATGCGAAAAGTCCCGTGCCAGGCCGCGCAAATCGGGCCGAGCGCGCAAACCATGGCAACAATCCCGCCGGAAACGCCCGCATTGGACTGCCCTCGGGTCACAAGGAAGGAAAAACGCCCCGCACCATCGGTGCGAGGCGCTGGTCGCCGGGCCGATCCGGCCCGATCAGGCCGCCTTCACGGCCCGCCCGGTCATCACCTTGACCAGATGCGCGCGGTAGGCCGCGCTCCCGTGCAGGTCCGAGATCATGCCGTCGGCGGGCACCGTCAGGTCCTTGATCGCTTCGGCAGTCCAGTTTGAGGACAGCGCCTCCTCGGCATCGGTCCAGCGGAACACGCCGCCTTCCGAAGCGCCGGTCACCGCGACGCGCACACCCTCCGCGTATTTCGCCGCGAAGACCCCGACGAGGGCAAAGCGCGAGGCCGGCTGTTCGAACTTCTGGTAGTTCGACGCCTGCGGGATCGGAAAGCGCACCTCGGTGATGATCTCGCCCTCTTCCAGAATAGTGGTGAACATCCCGTCGAAGAAATCGTCGGCAGCGATCTCGCGGTTGTTCGTCACGATGGTCGCGCCGGATCCGAGGGCGGCGGCGGGATAGCACGCCGAGGGGTCATTGTTGGCAAGGCTGCCGCCGATGGTCCCGCGGTTGCGGACCGCAGGATCGCCGATCTCGGCCGCCAGCGCGGCGAGGCCGGGATAGCTGTCCTTCGCCTCGCGGGCGACGGTGCCGTGGGTGGTGCCGCCGCCGATGACAAGCGTATCGCCGTCCTTGCGGACGAACTTCATCGCGTCGATCCCGGCGAGGCTCACCAGCTTGCCCGGCATGGCAAGGCGCTGCTTGAGCGAGGGGATCAGGGTCTGGCCCCCGCCAAGGGCCTGCGCCCCCTCCTCGCCCATCGCCTTCACGGCGTCCTCGATCGTCTTCGGCGTTTCGAAATCGAAATTGTACATCTGTCGTCTTTCCTGTCGTTCCGCCCGTCCCGCCCTTCATCCCGCACCGGGGGAAGGACGGGCAAGGGGGTTTCGTCCTAGCCCTGCATCGCCGCCCAGACCCGGGCCGGCGAGACCGGCATGTCGATGTGGCTGACGTGAGTATGGCCCGCCGAGTGCAGCGCGTCGATCACCGCGTTGACCACCGAGGGCGGAGAGCCGATGGCCCCGGCCTCGCCGCAGCCCTTCACGCCCAATGGGTTGTGGGTGCAGGGCGTCTGGCAGGAATGGTCGACGGCGAAGAACGGCACGTCCGAGGCCCGCGGCATGGCGTAGTCCATGTAGCTGGCGCTGAGGAGCTGGCCGCTCTCGTCGTAGGCGCAGTTCTCGAGCAGCGCCTGCCCGATCCCCTGCCCGATCCCGCCGTGCACCTGCCCGTCCACGATCATCGGGTTGATGACGTTGCCGAAGTCGTCCGCCGCGGCGAAGCGTACGACGGTCACGCCCCCGGTCTCGGGGTCCACCTCCACCTCGCAGGCATAGGCGCCCGCAGGATAGGTGAAGTTGGCCGGATCGTAGAAGGCCGTCTCCTCCAGCCCCGGCTCGATGTCTTCCAGCGGGTAGTTGTGAGGGACATAGGCGGCGAGCGTCACGTCGCCCCAGGCCACCGACTTGTCCGTGCCCGCCACGCTGAACTTGCCGTCCTTCAGCTCGATGTCGGCGTCGGAGGCTTCGAGCAGGTGGGCCGCGATCTTCTTGGCCTTGTTGATCACCTTCTCCGCCGCCCGCACCATGGCCGAGCCGCAGACCGCGAGGGACCGCGAGCCGTAGGTGCCCATGCCGAAGGGGATCTTGGACGTGTCGCCGTGGACGATGTCGATCTGGTGCTCGGGGATGCCGATCATCTCGGAGATCACCTGCGGGAACGACGTCTCGTGCCCCTGCCCATGGCTGTGCGCCCCGACCATGACCGAGATCGACCCGGTCGCATTAACCCGCACCGTGGCGGCGTCATAGAGACCCGCCCGCGCACCCAGCTGCCCGACGAGGTTCGACGGCGCGATGCCGCAGGCCTCGATATAGCAGTTGACGCCAAGGCCGCGCAGCTTGCCACGCGCCTCGCTCTCCTTGCGGCGCGCCTCGAAGCCCTTCAGGTCCGCGATCTCCTCCAGCTTGTCCATCGTGGCCGCATAGTCGCCGGTGTCGTATTCGACGGCGACGGGCGTGGCGTAGGGAAACTCGGTGATGAAGTTCTGCCGGCGGAGCGCGATGGGATCGACCCCGAGCTCCCGCGCCGCCTTGTCGATCACCCGCTCCAGCTGGAACGTCGCCTCCGGCCGGCCCGCGCCGCGGTAGGCATCGACGGGCACGGTGTTGGTGAAGACGGCCTTCACGTTCACGTAGATCAGCGGCGTCTTGTAGTTCCCCGCCATCAGCGTGCCGTGCAGCCAGGTCGGAACCGAGGGCGCAAAGGTGGAGAGGTAGGCCCCCATGTTCGCATAGGTCTCGGTCCGGATCGCGGTGAAGTTGTTCTCCGCATCCAGCGCCAGTTCGATCTTTGTCACGTGGTCCCGCCCGTGAGCGTCGGTCATGAAGGCCTCGGACCGGGTTGCCGTCCATTTCACCGGCTTCTTCAGCTGGCGGGCGGCGAAGGTGCAGAAGGCCTCCTCGGCGTAGTGGAAGATCTTGGTGCCGAAGCCGCCGCCGACGTCGGGGGCCACGACCCGCAGCTTGTGCTCCGGGATGCCGAGGACGAAGGCCCCCATCAGCAGGCGGATGACGTGGGGGTTCTGCGAGGTGGTGTAGAGCGTCGATTCGTCGTTCGCCGCCGAGTAGTCGCCCACGGCCACGCGGGGCTCCATCGGGTTGGCGATCAGGCGGTTGTTCTTCAGCTCCAGCGTGGTGACATGGGCGGCCTCGGAAATGGCCTTGGCCACGGCGTCCTTGTTGTCCTCGACGAAGCCCCAGTCGTAGCAGAGGTTGGATTTGAGGTCGTCGTGGACCTTGGGCGCGCCGTCCTCCAGCGCCTTCTTCATGTCGATAACGGCGGG
>JAMWZF010000230.1 GCA_024304875.1 Paracoccaceae bacterium | reverse complement strand
GTGGACCGGGGGCGCTGCCCCCGGACCCCCGAGGTATTTGGAGCGAAAAGAGGATGCAGGGCGCCCCGCTCCTGAGTCTTTGGATCACAAGTATCCCGGGGGGGGGCAGTGTCCCCTCGACAGGTGTCAGGGGTGGCTGGCTGCGATCATGACGCCCTTTGTGGTGGGTCTTGACCCACGCGGCGCCCGAAATGGAAAACGGCCCCGCGTGGGGGCCGTTTCAAGGTGGTATCGGGGCCGGATCAGAGGCTGGGCTGCTTCGTGCTCAGCCCGATGTGCCCGCCCACCGCGACCATGTCGGCGAGCAGCTTGGCGGCCTCGTCGACCGGACCCGGCTCGTTCTTGTAGGTCTCCTTGGTGGTGTCGTAGGCCTTCTGGGCCTCTTCCACCATCCGCTCGTAGACCTCCTGCGTGACGTCGCCGCGCGGCAGGGCCTGTTCGGCGAGGACCGAGATCTCGTCCGGTGCGATCTGGGCGAAGCCGCCCGAGACCACGTATTCGTCCGTTCCGCCCGAGTGCGTCACGGTCACGATGCCGGGGCGCAGGGTGGTGATCGTCGGCGCATGGTTGGCCATGGCCGTCATGTCCCCGTCCGCCCCCGGGATCTGGACCGAGGTCGCCTCGACCGTCGCGAGGCGACGTTCGGGCGAGACCAGGTCGAACTGGAAAGCGTCAGCCATGTCAGCTCCTTACGCGGCGTCGGCCGCCATTTTCTGGGCCTTCTTCACCACGTCGTCGATGCCGCCGACCATGTAGAAGGCCGCCTCGGGAAGGTGGTCGTATTCGCCGGCGACGACGGCCTTGAAGGACCGGATCGTCTCGTCCAGCGGCACCTGGATGCCGTCGGAGCCGGTGAACACCTTGGCCACGTCGAAGGGCTGGGAGAGGAAGCGCTGGATCTTCCGGGCGCGGGCCACGGTCAGCTTGTCCTCTTCCGACAGCTCGTCCATCCCGAGGATGGCGATGATGTCCTGCAGCGACTTGTAGCGCTGGAGGATCCCCTGCACGTCACGGGCGACCTGGTAGTGCTCCTGGCCCACGACCTGCGGGTCCATCAGGCGCGAGGAGGAGTCGAGCGGGTCCACGGCCGGGTAGATGCCGAGCTCGGAGATGGCCCGGGACAGAACCGTCTGCGCGTCGAGGTGCGCGAAGGTCGTGGCCGGCGCCGGGTCGGTGAGGTCGTCCGCGGGCACGTAGACGGCCTGGATCGAGGTGATCGAGCCGTTCCTGGTCGAGGTGATCCGCTCCTGCATGGCGCCCATGTCGGTGGCCAGCGTCGGCTGGTAGCCCACGGCCGAGGGGATCCGGCCCAGAAGCGCCGACATCTCGGAGCCGGCCTGGGTGAAGCGGAAGATGTTGTCGACGAAGAACAGCACGTCGGCGCCCGAGGCGTCGCGGAACTGCTCGGCCATGGTCAGGCCGGTCAGGGCGATCCGGGCGCGGGCCCCCGGCGGCTCGTTCATCTGGCCGTAGACCAGGGCGATCTTGGAGGAGGGCAGATCGTCGGGGTTCAGAACGCCGGATTCGATCATCTCGTGGTAGAGGTCGTTGCCCTCGCGGGTCCGCTCGCCCACGCCGGCGAAGACGGAGAGGCCCGAGTGCACCTTGGCGATGTTGTTGATCAGCTCCTGGATCAGAACCGTCTTGCCCACGCCGGCGCCGCCGAACAGGCCGATCTTGCCGCCCTTGGCGTAGGGGGCGAGAAGGTCGATGACCTTGATGCCGGTGACGAGGATCTCGGACTCGGTCGACTGTTCCGAGAAATCTGGGGCAGAGGCGTGGATCGGACGGTATTCGTCCGCTTCCACGGGGCCCTTTTCGTCCACGGGTTCGCCGATCACGTTCATGATCCGGCCGAGGGTCGCGGTGCCGACGGGCACCTGGATCGCGTCGCCCGTGTCGGTCACTTCCTGGCCGCGGACGAGACCTTCGGTCGCGTCCATGGCGATGGTCCGGACGGTGTTCTCGCCCAGGTGCTGGGCGACTTCGAGCACCAGCTTGTTGCCGTGGTTGTCGGTGGTCAGGGCGTTCAGGATCGCCGGCAGGTGATCGTCGAACTGCACGTCGACGACAGCGCCGATGACCTGCGTGACCTTGCCTTTCGCGTTAGCCATTTTTCTTGTCTCCGGTTGTCCTTAGAGCGCCTCGGCGCCCGAGATGATTTCGATGAGCTCGTTGGTGATGACGGCCTGACGGGAGCGGTTGTACTCGATCGTCAGTTTGTCGATCATGTCGCCCGCGTTGCGCGTCGCGTTGTCCATCGCGGACATCCGCGCGCCCTGTTCCGAAGCGCCGTTCTCGAGCAGGGCCGAGAAGATCGCCGTGGCCACGCCGCGGGGCAGAAGGTCGGCGAGGATCGCCTCTTCCGAGGGTTCGTAGTCGTAGAGGGCGTCGGGCGCCTCGGTCCCTTCGGGGGTCTCGAAGGGGATGACCTGCTGCGCCGTCGGGACCTGCGTGACGACGTTCTCGAACTTCGAGAAGAAGATCGTGGCGACGTCGAATTCGCCCTCGTCGAAGCGGTTCAGCACGTCCTGCGCGATCTCGCGGGCGTTCTCGTAGCCCACGCGCTTGACGTCGGAGAGGTCGATGTGGCCGACGAAGTGGTCCGAGTAGCCCCGGCGCATCGCGTCGCGGCCCTTCTTGCCGACGGTCAGGATCTTGACGGTCTTGCCCTTGGACAGAAGGTCCTTGGCGTGGGTTCGGGCCAGCTTGGCGATGTTCGAGTTGAAGCCGCCGCAGAGCCCGCGCTCGGCCGTCATGACGACGAGCAGGTGCACGTCGTCCTTGCCGGTGCCGGACAGGAGCTTGGGCGCGCCTTCGCTGTCACCGACCGAAGACGCCAGCCCCGCCATCACGGCGTTGAACCGCTCGGCATAGGGGCGCGACATCTCGGCCGCTTCCTGGGCGCGGCGGAGCTTGGCCGCCGCGACCATCTGCATGGCCTTGGTGATCTTCCGGGTCGACTTGACCGTGTCGATCCGGTTCTTGAGATCCTTGAGCGATGGCATATGCCTGCCCCCTTATCCGAAGTCGCGGGCGAATTCTTCGATCGCGGATTTGATCCGGTCGGCGTTGTCGCCCTTCACCTTCGGGTCCTCGTTGGTGATCCAGTCGAGCAGGTCGGAATGGTTCGAGTGGAGGTGCTTGAGCAGCCCCTCCTCGAACTTGCCGACCTCGGAGACCGGGATCTTGTCGAGGAAGCCGTTGGTGCCGGCAAAGATGACGCAGACGATCTCGGCGTTGGTCAGCGGCGAGTACTGCGGCTGCTTCATCAGCTCGGTCAGGCGGGCACCGCGGTTCAGCAGGCGCTGGGTCGCGGCGTCGAGGTCCGAGCCGAACTGGGCGAAGGCCGCCATCTCGCGGTACTGCGCCAGTTCCAGCTTCACCGGGCCGGCGACCGACTTCATCGCGTCGGTCTGGGCCGAGGAGCCCACGCGCGACACCGACAGGCCGGTGTTCACGGCGGGGCGGATGCCCTGGAAGAACAGGTCCGTCTCGAGGAAGATCTGGCCGTCGGTGATCGAGATCACGTTGGTCGGGATGAACGCCGAGACGTCGCCGCCTTGCGTTTCGATGACCGGCAGCGCGGTGAGCGAGCCCGAGCCGCTGTCCTCGTTCAGCTTGGCCGACCGCTCGAGCAGGCGCGAGTGGAGGTAGAACACGTCGCCCGGGTAGGCTTCGCGGCCGGGCGGGCGGCGGAGCAGCAGGGACATCTGGCGGTAGGCCACGGCCTGCTTCGACAGGTCATCGTAGACGATGAGCGCGTGGCGGCCGTTGTCGCGGAAGTGCTCGGCCATCGCGGTCGCCGAGTAGGGCGCGAGGAACTGCATCGGCGCGGGGTCCGAGGCGGTGGCGGCGACGACGATGGAGTATTCCATCGCGCCGGTGTCCTCGAGACGCTTCACCAGCTGGGCCACGGTGGACCGCTTCTGGCCGACGGCGACGTAGACGCAGTAGAGCTTCTTGCTCTCGTCGTCGCCGGCGGCATCGTTGTAGGACTTCTGGTTCAGGATGGTGTCGAGCGCCACGGCGGTCTTGCCGGTCTGGCGGTCGCCGATGATCAGCTCGCGCTGGCCGCGGCCGATCGGGATCATGGCGTCGACGGACTTGAGGCCCGTCGCCATCGGCTCGTGCACCGATTTCCGCGGGATGATGCCCGGGGCCTTCACGTCGGCGATGCCGCGGGTGTCGGTCTCGATCGGGCCCTTGCCGTCCAGCGGGTTGCCGAGGCCGTCGACGACCCGGCCGAGCAGCGCGTCACCGGTGGGGACCGACACGATGTCGTTGGTCCGCTTGACGGTGTCGCCTTCCTTGATGTCCCGGTCGGAGCCGAAAATCACGACGCCGACGTTGTCGGTCTCGAGGTTCAGGGCCATGCCCATGATCCCGCCGGGGAATTCGACCATCTCGCCGGCCTGGATGTTGTCGAGGCCGTAGACCCGGGCGATCCCGTCGCCGACGCTCAGCACCCGGCCGACTTCGGCCACCTCGGCCTCCTGGCCGAAGTTCTTGATCTGGTCCTTGAGGATCGCGGAGATTTCCGCAGCTTGGATCGCCATTACCGGGCCTCTTTCATGGTGTTCTGGAGTTGGGCGAGCTTGGACTTGATCGAGGTGTCGATCATCCGGCTGCCCATCTTGATGACGAGACCGCCGATGAGCGACTCGTCAACGGAGGTCTTGATGTTGATGTCGGAGCCGACCTTGGCGCCGAGGGTCTTCTTAAGGCTGTTCAGCTGGTCGTCCGACAGCGCCTTGGCGCTGGTCACTTCGGCCAGGACCTCGCCGCGGTCGTCCGAGATCCGGGCCCGCAGGTTGGCCAGCAGTTGCGGCAGCACGAAGAGCCGCCGCTTGGAGCCCATCAGCCGCAGGGTGTTCGCCATGGTGATGGAGAGGTTCATCTTCTCGGCCACGGCGCCGATCGCGGCGGTCTGCTCCTCGCGGCCGTAGAGCGGCGAATGGATCATGTCCCGCAGGTCGGAGCTGTCCGCCAGCGCCGCTTCCAGCGCGGTGATGTCGGATTCGAGCGCATCCAGCGCGTTTTCCTCTTTGGCGAGGTCGAACACCGCCTGGGCGTAGCGGCCCGCGATGCCGGTCGAGATCGAAGCTGGTTCGGACACGTCCACCCTTCCGATATGTTTGGCCGCCCCTCGGCGGCCCCGGTCCCTCTGGCCGAGGGGTCAGGGTGTCATCGGGGCAGCATCGCAGCGGTTCCGGACGGGCCGGACCGCGAAAT
>JAMWZF010000023.1:5006-16999 GCA_024304875.1 Paracoccaceae bacterium | reverse complement strand
AGACAGCGTCCATCCGGTTCTTCGCCCCCGGCCTGACGGACAGCTTCGCCCCCGCCTACGGCCTCTGCGTCCTCGCGGAAGGGGCGGTCTGCGTCGGGCTGCTGCTCAAGGGACGGGGGCGGCAGGCGGTCCCGGCCTGAGCCCGACGACAGCGGCGCGGCGGCCCCGGCTGCCGCGCCATACCATTCACGATATGGCGATAGGCGATAAACCGATTTTACAGGTATGTCCGGTGACACTAGCGTGCGGTCCGGGTCCGCAGCGATCCGCAGAACGACGACCGGCGCGGCAAGCGCCGATTTGGGAGGACATCATGAATACCAGACTTTTGCTCGCCGCGGCGGCAGCGGCCCTCTTCGCGGGCAGCGCCATCGCCCAGACCGTCGGCATCGCCATGCCCACGCAATCCTCGTCCCGCTGGATCTCGGACGGCAACTCGATGGTCGAACAGTTCGAGGCCGCCGGCTACGAGACGATCCTTCAGTACGCCGAGGACGACATCCCCAACCAGCTCGCCCAGGTCGAGAACATGATCACCAACGGCGTCGACGCCCTGGTGATCGCGGCCATCGACGGGACCACCCTGTCCAACGCACTGGAGAACGCCCACTTCGCCGGCATCCCGGTCATCGCCTACGACCGGCTGATCCGCGACAGCGAGCACGTCAGCTATTACGCCACCTTCGACAACTTCAAGGTCGGCGTGCAGCAGGCCGAAAGCCTGGTGGCCGGCCTCGAAGAGCGGTTCCCCGACGAGGAAACCTGGAACGTCGAGCTGTTCGGCGGCTCCCCGGACGACAACAATGCCTACTTCTTCTACGACGGCGCGATGTCGGTGCTTCAGCCGTTGATCGACAGCGGCAAGATCAACATCGTCTCCGGCCAGATGGGCATGGACACGGTCGGCACGCTGCGCTGGGACGGCGCGGTGGCGCAGGCACGGATGGATAACCTCCTCTCCGCCCACTACACCGACGCGCAGGTCCACGGCGTGCTGGCGCCCTACGACGGCCTGTCGATCGGGATCATCTCCTCGCTCAAGGGCGTCGGCTACGGCTCGGGCGACCTGCCCATGCCGATCGTGACCGGCCAGGACGCCGAGGTCCGCTCGATCAAGTCCATGCTGCAGGGCGAGCAGTACTCGACCGTCTTCAAGGACACCCGCGAGCTGGCCCGCGTCACCGTCGGCATGGTCAACGCCCTGCTGGAAGGCGGCGAGCCCGAGATCAACGACACCTCGACCTACGACAACGGCGTCAAGGTCGTCCCCTCCTACCTGCTCGAGCCGGTCTCGGTCGACATGAGCAACTGGGAAGAGGTGATCATCGGCTCCGGCTACTACACGATGGAAGACCTCGAGTAACACTCGGTCATCCCCTCGGCCCGCCGGTCTTGCACCGGCGGGCCCTTTCGCTCACCCTTCCCCGAATATCGGGTCCCCTGCAGGGAGGCACGGGCCATGACGGCGCTGCTGGAAATGCGCGCGATCACCAAGACCTTTCCGGGGGTCAAGGCGCTCGACACCGTGAACCTGACCGTCCGCGAGGGCGAAATCCATGCGCTTGTGGGCGAGAACGGCGCGGGCAAGTCGACCCTGATGAAGGTCCTCTCGGGCGTCTATCCGGCGGGCACCTACGAGGGCGAGATCCACTATGCGGGCCAGCTGGCCCAGTTCACCGACATCGCCGACAGCGAAAAGCGCGGCGTCATCATCATCCACCAGGAACTCGCGCTGGTCCCGCAGCTGTCGATCGCCGAGAACCTGTTCCTCGGCAACGAACGCGCCCGCGCGGGCATCATCAACTGGCGCGAGACGAACCGCCGGACCGAGGAACTGCTCAAGAAGGTCGGCCTGTCCGATCCGCCCTCGGCCAAGGTCGACAAGCTGGGCGTCGGAAAGCAGCAGCTGGTCGAGATCGCCAAGGCCCTGTCGAAGGAGGTCCGCCTCCTCATCCTCGACGAGCCGACCGCCGCCCTGTCGGAAAGTGACAGCCAGGCGCTGCTCGACCTGATGCTGGAGCTCAAGGAACAGGGCGTCACCCAGATCATCATCAGCCACAAGCTGAACGAGGTCCGGCGCGTGGCGGACACCGTCACCGTCATCCGCGACGGCAGCACCGTCAGCACGATGGACGCCCGCGCCAATCCAATCACCGAGGACGCCATCGTCCGTGACATGGTCGGCCGCTCCATGGCCGACCGCTACCCCGAACGGCAGCGCCGCGCCGGGGACCGGCTGATGGAGGTGCGGAACTGGAACGTCTTCCACCCGCTCCATTCCGACCGGCAGGTCATCCACGACGTGAACCTGACCGTCCGCGCGGGCGAGGTGGTCGGCATCGCCGGCCTCATGGGCGCGGGGCGGACGGAACTCGCCATGTCGATCTTCGGCCGCTCCTGGGGGCAGAAGATCACCGGTAGCGTGGAGATGAAGGGGCGCGAGGTCGACGTCTCGACCGTGCCCCGCGCTATCGACGCCGGCCTCGCCTACGTGACCGAGGACCGCAAGTCGCTCGGCCTCGTCCTCGACGAGCCGATCCAGACCAACATCACCATGGCCAACCTCGCCGGCGTGTCGCAGGGCGGCATCCTGAACGACAAGGCCGAGACGCGGGTGGCCGAGGATTACCGCCGGCAGCTGAACATCCGCACGCCCGGCGTCTTCCAGAAGGTCGTGAACCTGAGCGGCGGCAACCAGCAGAAGGTCGTGCTGTCCAAGTGGCTCTTCGCCGGGCCCGAGGTGCTGATCCTCGACGAGCCGACGCGCGGCATCGACGTGGGCGCGAAATTCGAGATCTACGGCATCATCAACGAGCTGTCCGCCCAGGGCAAAGGCGTGCTGATGATCTCGTCCGAGATGCCCGAACTCCTGGGCATGTGCGACAGGATTTACGTGATGAACGAGGGCGCATTCGTGGGCGAACTGACGGCCGGGGAGGCCAGCCAGGAACGCATCATGTCGCTCATCGTGACCGACTGAGGGAGAGGCCGATGGCACTTGCTGAACAACGCGACGAAGGAATGGCCCCGGAATCCCGCGGGGTGATGGACTACCTCGTCCACAACATGCGCGAATACGGGCTGCTGGTGGCGCTGATCCTGGTGATGGTCTTCTTCCAGATCGTCACCGACGGCACGCTTCTGCGGCCGGTGAACGTGACCAACCTGCTGCTGCAGAACAGCTACATCGTCATCATGGCGCTGGGGATGCTGATCGTCATCGTCAGCGGCAACATCGACCTTTCGGTCGGGTCCGTCATGGGCTTCATCGGCGCGCTGGCGGCGGTGATGATCGTCGAATGGGGGGCGCCGACGCTGGTGACGGCGGTGGCCTGCCTGGTGGCGGGTGGCATCATCGGGGGCATGCAGGGCTACTGGATCGCCTACTGGAAGATCCCGTCGTTCATCGTGACGCTGGCGGGGATGCTGGTGTTCCGGGGCGCCTCGCTCTGGTTGCTCGAGGGGCAGTCGCTCGGACCGTTCCCGCGCGAATTCCAGCTGATCGCCAACGGCTTCGTCCCCGACATCTTCCCCGCCGCATGGGGGGCCGGGCTGGCCGAGCTGCTGGGCGTGCGCAATGTCAACGTCCTGGCGCTCGCCACCGGCCTGATCGCCGCCGGCCTGATCCTCTGGATGGAGACCAAGTCCCGCGCCCAGAACCGCGCCTACGGGATGGAGCAGGAACCCTATTCCTTCTTCCTCGCCCGGGTCGGGATCACCTGCCTCGCGCTGATCTTCATCCTCTACAAGCTCTCCACCTTCCGCGGCCTGCCGAACGTGCTCATCACCATGGGCGTGCTGACGATCATCTACGCCTTCTTCACGGCGCGGACGACGACGGGGCGGCGGATCTACGCGCTGGGGGGCAACGAGAAGGCGGCCAAGCTGTCGGGGATCAGGACCGAGCGGCTGACCTTCCTCGCCTTCGTCAACATGGGGGTGCTGGCGGCGGCGGCGGGCATGGTCTTTGCCGCGCGGCTGAACTCGGCCACGCCTAAGGCGGGCTTCGCGCTCGAACTCGACGTGATCGCGGCCGTCTTCATCGGCGGGGCATCCATGTCGGGCGGCGTGGGCAAGATCGTGGGGGCCGTGGTCGGCGCCTTCCTGATGGGGGTGCTGAACAACGGCATGTCGATCATGGGCATCGGCATCGACTACCAGCAGGTCATCAAGGGTCTGGTGCTGCTCGCCGCCGTCATCTTCGACGTCTACAACAAGTCGCGGCAGGCCTGACGGGGCTCCCCCGAAAGAAAATCGGGAACGCCGGGACGGGCGTTCCCGATAATCAGTGCGACGCTCTTGGGAGCACGTCGCCCGGACCGGACCTGGGGTGAGGGACGGAAAGTTCGGCCCGGCTTCACAAGACGAACGCGGCTCGAGCCAATCCGGTTCACTCGCCCAGCGACTTTTTTTCAACTTTCTTGCAGAGCCGCGTCGGGGGGCGGCAGGCGCGGTAACGCCGGCGCGAGCGGCCGCCGATCCTGCGCGCCGTGCCGGAACCGTTGCTGCCCGCCGGCGTTGCCAGTCCAGACCAGAACATAACCGAAAGGACAAAAAATGCTTGGCTGGGCCCTTACGTTCCTTGTCATCGCGCTGATCGCCGCCGTCTTCGGCTTCGGCGGCATCGCCAGTGCCTCGGCAGGGATCGCGCAGATCCTCTTCTTCGTCTTCCTCGTGCTCTTCGTCGGCGCACTCATCCTGCGGGCGACCCGCGGCGGCACGCGCTAGGACGTCTCCATCCCGAGACGCACACGCCCCGCCGCAGGATCCCTGCGGCGGGGCGTTGTCCTTGGCGGATCAGGCCTCGATGACCTCGGCCTCGGTTTCCTCTCCCTCGCCGAACTGGCCGGCGCCCAGTATCACCGCCAGCCAGAGGCAGATCGGCAGCGCCACGATGGCGCCCACCGGTCCCCAGAGCCAGAGGCCCACGATGATCGCCAGGAACACCGCCAGCGGGCTGATGTGCAGCCGGTTGCCGACGAAGGTGGGGGTCACGAACTGCGCCTCGGTGAGGTTGATGGCGATGAAGGCCAGCGGCGGGGCGAGGACCATCGCGCCCGAGAACTGCATGATCCCCCCGATCAGCAGGAAGAACATCATCATCAGCGGCCCGATGTAGAGCACGAAGTTCAGCACGCCCGCGGCAAAGCCCCAGAGGATCGCATCCGGCACGCCCATCACCGACAGGACGACGGCGGTGACGACGCCGAGGCCGATGTTGATGATCGTCACCGCCGCGAAATAGCGCGCCACGGCCCGGTCGGCCCGGAACAGCACGTCCTGGTAGCGGCCGGCGGCGAGGTAGAGCTGCGGGCGGGTCAGCACGAAGAAGAACAGCGTGCCCATGAAGATCAGGACCTTGGAGCCGATGTTCGGCGCCAGCCAGATCGCATCCATCACCGTCGGTATGTCCGGGGCGTCGTCGCCGCCGCCCTCTTCGCCGCCGTCGCCGCCGCCGCCATCGCCGCCGCCGTCACCTCCGCCGACGGTACGCTCGATCTCCTCGCTCACCTCCTCGATTCCGCGCAGGATGCCCGAGATCGCGTTCATCCAGCTTTGAACCTCTGCCCGGATCTCGGGCAGGCGCGAGGTGAACATGCTGATCAGCGGCTCCAGCGCGACGAAGGCCGCGACCAGGACAGCCGAGGTGAGGAACAGCAGCCCCGCCGCCACGACGTAGCGGGGGACGCCGAAGCGCGCCAGCTTGTCCGCGAGGGGCGAGACGACGACACCCACGACCAGCGCGAAGGCGATGGGCACAAGGATCGCACGCGCCTGGATCAGGATCAGACCCAGCGCCGCGATGGCGATGATGAAGATCAGGATAGACTGCGCCTTGCGGGTCTGAAGCCCGCTGACGATCCGGTCCGGCGTTCCGCGCCGGCGGCGCGTCTGACTGGGAGACGGGCCGGCGCTCATGCCCGGCCCTCGGTGCCGTGTCCGGCGGTCGCGCGCGGAAACGGGTGCCGGGACGGTGTCGCCGGCGGATATGCGTGATCGGTCATCTGGCCCCTGGGATAGCGATACGCGGTGTATGACGTGCCTTAACGCCGCTGAAGCGCCTTCGGTTCCCCCGGTTGACGCGGCTTTCGCGATCGGAACCTTGGCCTGCCGCGGCACGTTCCTCCTTCGACATGCAGACTGACAGACATCATACGAGGGGCGATCCATTGGACCTGATCCGCATCATCGTCGCCATCCTGCTGCCGCCGCTGGGGGTCTTCCTCCAGGTCGGGCTGGGCAAGCATTTCTGGCTCAACATCCTTCTCACACTTCTTGGCTACATCCCGGGGATCGTCCATGCCGTCTACATCATCGCCAAACGCTGAACCGCGGGCGCTGTCGCCCGAAGCGGCCGAACGACGCCGCCGGGTGGAGCGCTTCGACCGGCTGTCGAAGACGCTGGACACCAAGTTCCGCATTTTCGGGCTGCCGGTCGGCTGGGACTCCATCCTCGGCCTCGTCCCGGGGCTGGGTGACATCGTCACCGCGGGTCCGGGCATCGCCATGATCTACGAAGGCCACCGGATCGGCGCCCGCCGCAGGTCGCTGATCCGCATGGCCTGGAACACCGGCGTCGACACCGTCATCGGGGGCATCCCGCTCCTCGGCGACGCCTTCGACGTCTTCTTCAAATCCCACCGCCGCAATGCCGCGATCCTCCAGCAGGAACTGGCCCGGATCGAGGCAGAAGAAGCGGCCAATCCCAAGGAGGTGCCGACATGGCAGAGCGCAAGAGATCACAGGACGGAAGCCGCGACACCGACAAGGTCCTCGGAGCCGGGGGCGAGGTCGACCAGCAGGGCCGCGCCGGCGGCAACCTCGAACGCCGCGTCGGCACGCGCGACGAGATGAAGCGCGCCACCGAACGGCCCGCGGGCGCGACCCGCGTCAAGGGCAAGGACAAGCGCGAGGAGGGCGCGGACGATGCGTAAGAGCGGACTGCCGCAAGGCGCCTGGGTCATCATCGCCGACGGCGAGAAGGCCCTCTGGCTGGTGAACGACGGCGACGATCAGGACATGAACCTGACCGTCCGCAGCAAGGACAAGCAGGATAACCCGCAGGCCCAGGACTGGGCCGCGAACCGCCCCGGCCGGATGAACGACACCGGTGTCGGACAGCGCTCCGCCCTCGACGACACCGACTGGCACCAGCTCGAGAAGGAACGCTTCGGCGCAGACCTGGCCGACGCGCTCTACAAGGAGGCGCACAAGGGGTCCTTCGACAAGCTGGTCCTGATCGCGAGCCGGCCGGTCCTGTCGGAAATCCGCAAGGACATGCACAAGGAAGTGGCCGACAAGGTCATCCTCGAGGTGGCGAAGGTCCTCACCAACCATCCCCTCGACGAGATCGAGGAGCACGTCAGCAAGGAACTGCAGGACGCCGCGTGAGGCGGAACCCCGCACCGGGCCGGACGTTGATCCACAGAGCTAACCGAAAGGAGGCCCAAGATGAACTGGGACCAGATCCAAGGCAACTGGACGCAAGCCAAAGGCAAGCTGCGCGAGCAGTACGGCGACTTGACCGACGACGAACTGGAGCAGGCCAAGGGCAATGACGAACAGCTCGCCGGCCTGATCCAGAGCAAGTACGGCAAGTCCAGGGAAGAGGCGCACCGCGAACTCGATCGCCTGTTCCCGTAACCTTTCAGGCAGATGGAACACTGAAGGCGCCGGTGCGATGCACCGGCGCCTTTTCGTTGCACGGGGGGGCAGCCCTCGGCGCCCCTTGGCCGACGCCTCGTCATCGCGCCGAGGCGCCGCTGTGCGGCGGGAACCGCCGGGCGCTTGCCACGTTGATCCGCGCAACTTCATCGAAAGGAGGCCCGACATGAATTGGGACCAGATCGAAGGCAATTGGAAGCAGCTCAAGGGCAAGCTTCGCGAACAGTACGGTGAACTGACCGACGACGAGATCGAGAAGGCCAAGGGCAACGACGAACAGCTCGCCGGCCTTCTGCAGTCCAAGTACGGCAAGACAAAGGAAGAGGCGCACCGCGAACTCGACCGCCTGTTCCCGTAAGCCGGACAGCACGACCGAACACACGAAAGCGCCGGTGCGATGCACCGGCGCTTTTTCATGTCACCTGCATGGGGCTCACGCTCAGGCCTTCCGCACCTCGCTGTGCGACTTCAGCACCTTGTCGCCGTCCTCCTGCTCGATCAGGTAGGCCGGCTCGTCCGAACTCGCCTTTCGGGTGATCTCCGAGCCGTCGATCGTGCGCGTCACCTTCTCGGTGAAGCGTTCGACCACCTTGCCGGTTCCGGTGCCGTTGCCCCAGTCCCACGCGACGGTGTCGCCCTTGGTGTACCCGCTCATGACCGCAGCGCCTCGATCAGCTCGTCCTTGGTCATGTCCGACCGGCCGTCGATGTCGAGCTCCTGCGCCCGGTCCATCAATTCGTCCTTGGTCCAGTCCTCGTAGGGAGGCTGCTTGCCACCCTTCCTGGAGGGGTGCTGATCGTCGCTCGCCGTCGCGTTGGCGATGGCGGCGGACTTGCCCTTCGAATAGCCCTGCTTGCGCAGTTCCTCGTAGGTGTCGTCGTCCTTGACGGAGGGTCCGTGATCCTTGGTCATCGGGGGGGTCCTTTCGGCTGGGCGCAATCGCGCGCTCTGCCTGAGGAACGCCGCCGGTCCGGCAGGGTTCCGCTAGAAGCTGCTGTTGGGACGGTGGGACATGACCGCCGTCGTCTCGGCATCGGTCATGGTCAACGGCTCGTTCTCGTCCAGGTGCAGGATCTCGGCCAGGCGCTTGCGGGCGCGGTTGGCCCGACTCTTGACCGTGCCGACGGCGCAGCCGCACATCTCGGCCGCCTCCTCGTAGGAAAAGCCGCCCGCGCCGACCAGGGTCAGCGCCTCGCGGTGTTCGTCCGAGAGGGTGGCGAAGGCGCGGCGGAACTCGGCCAGCTGGATGTGGCCGTCATGCGCCGGCTTCTCGGACATCTGCCCGACAAAGACGCCCTCTGGATCCGCCACCTCGCGGCGGGTCTTGCGGCGCGACGAATAGTAGGTGTTGCGCAGGATGGTGAAGAGCCAGGCGCGCATGTTGGTGCCCGGCTTGAACTTGCCGATGTTCACCCAGGCCTTCTCGACGGAATCCTGCACCATGTCGTCGGCGGTGGCCGAGTTGCGGCACAGGCTCATCGCGAAGGCGCGAAGGGCGGGAAGGTGTTCGACGATCTCGTCCCTCGGGTCGCGGCCCGCACCGTGCCCGGAGACGTGCTCCGGCTGTGACGATGTCATCAATTACTCCTGTCGGTCGTATCGTCGGAGCCCATGACGGTCGCTCCGTTATCCGAGTCCGTAGGCTTTGCGCCCTGGGTCTTGAGGCGCGAGAGCAGATCCTTGAACCTGTCGGGCACGTCTTCTGCCAGCGTCTCTTCATAGACGCGCCGCAAATTGTCCTCGATCTGGCGATGCGAGGCGCTGCCGGCCCTCCGGTCATTCATTTGGGTCTGCCCTTTTCTTTCACTATCCCGAACATAGTTTGGAACCGAACGCGGACCAGTGTAGTTCGGTTCCAAAAGACAGTGAGGAATTCCGTCATGCCCGACGACATCGCGCAGCCCGACATCGCAGAGGCGATCGGCCCGCACCTTCCGTACCTTCGCCGCTACGCGCGGGCGCTCACCGGCAGCCAGTCCAGCGGCGACGCCTACGCCATGGCCGCGCTCGAGGCGATCCTGGCCGACGCCGGCGCCTTCGACACCTCCCTGCCGCCCAAGGTCGCCCTGTTCCGGGTATTCCATGCCATCTGGCACTCCGGCGGCGCCCCCAGCGACGGGAGCGAGACCGGACTGCGGGCCGCGGCGCAGAAGCACCTGTCCAAGCTGACCCCGAACAGCCGCGAGGCGCTGCTGCTGTCCTCGGTCGAGGAGTTCTCGAACGAGGATATCGCGAGCATCATGGAAATCGACCGGGCCGAGGCCGATGCGCTGGTCGAGACGGCCTACACCGAGATGGAGGACGCGATCTCCGGCCGCGTCATGATCATCGAGGACGAGGCGATCATCGCCATGGACCTCGAATCCCTCGTCGCCGAGTTCGGGCATCGGATCACGGGCGTCGCCCGCACCCGGGCGGCCGCAGTGGAGCTTGGCCGCAAGGACCGGCCGGATCTCATCCTCGCCGACATCCAGCTGGCCGACAATTCCTCCGGCATCGACGCCGTCAGCGACCTGCTCGAGGAACTGGGGGACATCCCGGTGATCTTCATCACCGCCTTCCCCGAGCGCCTGCTGACCGGCCAGCGGCACGAGCCGGCGTTCCTGATCTCCAAGCCCTACACCGAGGCGCAGGTGCGCACGGCGGTCAGCCAGGCGATGTTCTTCGCCTCGACGGAATCGCTGCACGCCTGATCGGTCCACATGACGCGCAAAGGCCTGCCTCTTCGGGGCAGGCCTTTGCTGTTTCGAGGGGAGGGCGATCCGAACCGCGGTCACTCCGTCGCCGCCAGACGCAGCGCATGCTGAAGTTGCGCGGTCGAAAACGGGGGCGGCAGGAAAGTCCAGTTCAGACCGCTTCCCTCCACGAGCGGGGCATGCAGGACGATCGTTCTCACCTGCCGTCCACGCAGCAGGTCGATCAGTCTCTGGTCCCGAATCTGGTCGGCCGTAAGGTCGAGAATGGCATAGCCACCGGTCGGGGGACCGCCCTCCACGGCGCTCAACATCTCCGCCACCGATCTCGTGACGACGATCTTAGGTTGTTCGTGCAATTCGAGAATCGTCTCGCTAATGTCCTGAGCGATGATGGGGTCGCGTTGAAAGACGATGAAATGCTGTTCCAGCGGTGGTCTCCTGGCCTGTCGGGTGTCGTTACCTGGCGCGCAGTACGCCAAAAGAAGCCTCCTTATGCAGCTTCCGGGGCGCCGGGGCATTAAACTGTGACATAGCAAGCCGAAGACTGCCGAATGACCATCGCCTGTACCAACTGTCCGCTCCGCAAGTTCGACATCTTCGACGAGATGACGCAGGACGAACTCGACTTCATGCAGACCTTCAAGGTCGGCGAACTGGTCGTCGAACCGGGCGCCCCGCTCCTCATGGAAGGGTCGAACTCGCCGCAGCTCTATACCGTGCTCAGCGGCCTCGGCCTGCGCTACAAGCTGACGCCGGACGGCGACCGGCAGGTCATCAACTTCGTCTTTCCCGGCGATTTTCTCGGCCTGCAGGCGGGTGTGATGTCCGAAATGGGGCATTCGGTCGAGGCCACGACCCGGATGACCCTCTGCGTCTTCGACAGGACCCACTTCTGGCAGGTCTATACCGAAATGCCCCGCCGGGCCTACGACCTGACGTGGCTCGCCGCGGTCGAGGAGCATTTCCTCGGCGAAAGCATGGTCGCCCTCGGGCGGCGCGACGCGACGGCCTCCGTCGCCTGGGCCCTGGTTCGGGTCGCCCAGCGGATGGAGGCGCTGAACCTCGTGACGGGCGGGGCGATGGCCTTTCCCTATCGCCAGCAGGACCTGGCGGACGCCCTCGGCCTGTCCCTCGTCCACACCAACAAGACGCTGGCCCGGCTGCGTGAACGGCAGCTGGCAACCTGGTCCGAGGGCACCCTCACGGTGCACGACATGATCGGCCTGGCCGAGGTCGGCCAGGTCGACATCGAGTCGCCGCCGGTCCGGCCCCTGATGTAACTCCCCCCGGCTCCGTCGCCTTGGTATGAAACTGCCGGGCGGAGGTTGCGGCGCGGACGGCATAAGGTCGGCGCGAATCCACCAGGACAGGGGGCGCGGAGGGCTTACTTTACGTCACGCAGGAACCGCATCGGACCGACCGCGTTGAAGCGGCAGAACGATCGGCACTACGGGAGATCGGGGCCTGCAATGACCTGGAACGACATCCACGCGCATTGGCCGCGCATGAAGCGGCACATCTGCCGCCAGCATCCGCACATCCATCTCGACGGCCTGGAAGGCACCGAGGCCGGGCGCCGTCAGCTCCTGCAGCTGATCTCCGCCAAGTACGCGCGCTGCCGCCCCATGGCCG
>JAMWZF010000023.1:0-4996 GCA_024304875.1 Paracoccaceae bacterium | reverse complement strand
GAGGTGAGCCGCTTCATCGAGCCGCCCGCCGAAGCCGCGCAAGGCTGATCCGGGATCGGACCGGCCGAGGGTCGGTCCAGCACGTCCAGGCCGGTACGGACGCATTCGCACCCCGTGTCCCACCGTGCGTATGTGTCGGACCGGCAACAGCAAATTTCCGAGCCAACAAGTGGGGAACCCGGGCCTGACCTTGGCGTTGAGGTGTACCTATATACACTCGAGCATCCGAACGGTCATCGCCATGTCGTCCACCTCTTCGCAACCCGCACGCCGCACCGACAAGATCGGCAACCCCCTGCGGCGCGCCTTTCGGACGACGGAACCGGACCACGAACTCCCCGAGGCCTTCCAGTCGCTGCTCGGACGGATGCGGGCAAATGCCGCGGCCGACGACCGTGTGGCGCCCGAGCGGCTCTCGGCAGGGGCCAGCCGCCGGCAATGAAGATCACCTCCCGTTCATTTTGGCCACGAAAGTGCTTGGGACAGCCAGATCTCGCGCTAAGTCCCACTCCGTGCCGGCTGGAATGACGGGGGCGAAGTGAGCCAGAACACAGGTTCAGAGGAGCACGGACAGTCGTCCGGTGAAACGCGCGGACGCAAGACTCCGGGCGGTTCCTTGATGTTCCGTATCGGCGTTCTTCTGACCCTCGCGCTGCTGCCCCTCGGAATCCTCGCGATGTTGCAGGCCTTCAGCAGCCTTCAGCTTGCGACCGAGGAATACCGCAACAACCTCTCGGCCCAGACCGTCCGTGCGGCGCGGCCCGAGAGCGAGGCCATCCTCTCTGCCTTCGGCCTGGCCCAGGGCATCGCCCAGGCCGCCCCCGACATCATCGGAACCCCCGAAACCTGCCGCTCCGTGATGAGCCGCGTCGCCGGCAAGAACCCGGTTCTGACTTTCGCCGGGTTCATCGACCTCGACCGGCAATCCGTCTGCAACAACCTCGGCCGCGATCTCGACTTCTCCACGACGGAACACACCGCCCGGATCTTCGAATCCCAGGACCCGGTCGTGACCTTCAGCCGTTCGGGAAGCCTCTCCGGCCAGGCCATCGTTGCGGTGAGCGAGCCCGTGCGCGACGAGGCCGGCAACTTCCTGGGCTTCATCACGCTGACCTTCCCGACCCAGGGGCTGATCGAGGCGCGGGAGGATCCGGACGTCGACAGCTCCATCATCCTGGTCACGTTCAACGGCCGGGGGGAGGTCGTGACCTCGGACCTCGAGCCCGAGGCGCTGGCGTCGCTCCTGCCGATGGGAATCGACCTGGCCGACCTGCCCGGGGTCGACCGAAAGGTCTTCTCGGCACCGGATTCGCTCGGCCGCGAGACGGATTATGCCGTGGTCCCGATCGTCGCCAACGGGGCCTTCGCACTCGGCATCCGGCAGTCCGACAGCCTTCTGCCCGGCGAAGGGCTGTTCATCTCGCGGTCCATCGCCTTCCCGCTGCTGATGTGGCTGGCCAGCCTCGGAGTCGTGCTCTTGGCGCTGCGCCGGCTGGTGATCACGCCGATCCAGCAATTGCGGCGGCGGATGCGCGATTTCGCGGACGGTCAGCACCCCTACCGCTACGACGCCTCCGAGACGGCCCCGCGCGAAATCCAGGAGATCGGGCTCACCTTCGACCGGGTGGCGACAAAGGTGATGCAGGACAGCGCCGCCCTCGAGGACAAGGTCCGCGAAAGGGAGATCCTCCTGCGCGAGGTGCATCATCGGGTGAAGAACAACCTCCAGCTGATGTCCTCGATCATCAACATGCAGATCCGCCAGGACCCCGGAACCGAGGCCGAAGGCGCATTGCGGCAGGTCCAGAACCGCCTCGCCAGCCTCGCCAAGTTCCATCAGGATCTCTACGAGACGACGGCCCTGTCGCGTCTGCGCGCCGACCAGCTGATCGAGGATCTGACCCGCCAGACCGTCAGCATGGGCGGACCCGGCGGGCGGCCGGTGGACCTCTCGTTCGACCTCGACGAGGTGGTGCTGACCCCGGATCAGTCCAGCCCGCTGGCCATGCTGGTGACCGAGGCGCTGAACAACGCGCTGAAGTACGCGGATCGCGACGGCGACGCACCGATCCTCATCGAGGTCTCGCTGAAGCTTCGGCCGCAAGCGGGGGAGCGCGACAAGGTCACCGTCCAGATCGCCAACTCGATCCGCACCGATTATCACGACGATGGCACGGCCCGGCTCGGCACGCGCCTGATCCGCGCCTTCGCCTCTCAGCTCGAGGCAGAGGTGAGCCGGACCTGGGGCGACGGGCGCTACGTGCTGAGCCTCGGCTTCGAGGTGGTGCCGCTGCCTCCCGAAACGGAACGCTGGGCCGGTGGAACCCTCGTCACCGCACTCTAGTTGGTCACCGACGGGCGCGGCGTGCTGCCGCAGCCTGAACCGATATTGCCTGCTGCCATGAAGGATGACCCGATGGACGCCCCTGCCGCCGATTCCGGCGCGCCGACCCGCGACGTGCAGGACCTCGAGGTCCTGATCACCGCCGAAGAAGCCTATCCCGCAATGGAGCGGGCCTTCCTGGGGGCGGAGACGGAAATCTGGGCCAGCTACCGGGTCTTCGATCCCTTCACCAAGCTGCGCAGCGAGGAAGGCAAGGCCGTCGGCGAGACGTGGTACGACCTCCTGATCCACACCCTGAACCGGGGCGTGACGATCCACATGGTCCTGTCGGACTTCGACCCGATCCTCGCGCCCGACCTGCACTGCGCCTCCTGGAACGCGCGCAGGGCCTTCGTCGCCGCGCGCGAGGCGGCGCGGCCCGAGGCGGGCAAGCTGCACATCGTCAACGCTGCCCATTCGGGGCGCGTCGGCCTTCTGCCCCGGCTGCTTCTCTGGCCGGCCCTGCTGACCCGCCTGCGCCGGCTCGCGCGCGAGCTGAACGGCATGACCTCCGAGGCGCGGGCGGCCCGGCTGACCTGCAGCCCCGGCCTGCGCCCCTGGCTCAAGGAAGGGCCCGGCGGCACCCTGACCGCCGCCAAGTGGCCGCCACCGCCGCTGATCCCTGGAAGCCACCATCAGAAGATCGCCGTCTTCGACCGCAAGCTGCTCTGCGTCGGCGGGCTCGACCTCGACGAGCGGCGCTATGACGACAAGGGCCACCACCGGGCCCGGGACGAGACATGGCACGACGTGCAGATGATGTGCCGCGGTCCGGTCGCGCAGGAGGCCCAGAACCATCTGGAGAATTTCCTCGAGGTCGTCGCCGGCACGGCCCAGCCGCTGCCGCGCGGCCGCCTCCTGCGCACCCTGTCGCGCAAGCGCCGCCTCGGCCTGCCGTTCCTCGGCCCGAGGCCGCTGGTCGACGAGCTTGCCGAGGCGCACCACCGCATGATCCGCGGCGCCAGCCGGTTGATCTACCTCGAAACCCAGTTCTTCCGCGACCGGCGTCTGGCCGGCGCCCTTGCCGAGGCGGCCGCAAGGCGCCCCGACCTCGGCCTCATCATGGTTCTGCCCGGCGCACCCGAGGATGTCGCCTTCGATGGCGCCACCGGCCCGGATGCCCGCTTCGGCGAATACCTTCAGGCCAAGTGCGTGGCGCAGATCACGGAAGCTTTCGGCCCGCGCCTCGCGCTCTGTTCTCCCGTCCGGCCGATCCGCGTGGCGGGCAGCGGGCGGGACACGCTGTGCAACTCGCCCATCATCTACGTCCACGCCAAGGTCTCGATCTTCGACGCCGACCACGCGGTGATCTCGTCGGCCAACCTGAACGGCCGGAGTTTCCGCTGGGATACCGAGGCGGGCGTGATGCTCGAACTGGAGCAGGAGGTGGCCGGGTTGCGGCACCGGATCCTGCGGCACTGGCTCTGGGACGGGGCAGGGGACGACTACTTCGACCTCGACACCGCCGCGGCCCGCTGGCGGGACCTCGTGGCCGCGAACGGTACGAAGGACCCCGAGGACCGCGACGGCTATCTCGTCCCGCACGATCCCGAACCGGCCCGCGCCTTCGGCCGGCCGATCCCGGGCCTGCCGCATGCGATGGTTTGACACGGCGGGGCCGAAGGTCCCGGCTGACTGACTGCCCGGCGGCGTGCCCGGCGCGGGCCCGCGTTTCTCTGAAAACAGGCAGGCGACGTCTCACCGGCAGACCCGCTGCCGCGCTCTCATGACCTGCGTCGAGTGAGGCCTGACCGAACCAGCTTGCCCCGTCGTCCGGGCATCGCACCGCACATGAGAAAGGGGCGCGCGGTTGTCCCGCACGCCCCGATGTTCAGTGCCGATGTGTCGGCGCTCAGTCTTCGTAACGCTCCATCGCGTCCAGTTCCTCCTGCGTGGCGGAGACGTAGACGCGGAAGTTCTCCGCATCGGTGCCGCGCAGTTCGACCTGCTCCATCGACAGCTGAACCGGCTTTTCGCCGATGCCGAGGAAGCCGCCCACGTCGATGATCGCGCCCTGCACGGACCCGTCATCGGCCAGCACCAGCTCGCTCAGGTCGCCGACCCAGTTGTCATCGGTGCTGTAGACACGGCTGCCCAGAAGCTCTTCGGTCGACACGTTGGCCCATTCGACAACCTGCTGGTCCTCGTTCGCGTAGGACATGCCACCGTCAATCTGGCCGGCCATCTCTTCGTTCTCGGTGGCCAGCATCTCGTTCTGCGAGGCCGCGTTCTCGGCGTCGTAGTTGACCTGCTCTTCGAAGGTAGCGCGGTCGCCGGTGTAGACGACGTAGAACTGGCCCTCGTCGTCGCTGTCCGCGACGAAGCGCAGGTCGGCCATGTCGATCCGCTTCTGCGTCTCGCCCATGCCGAGGAAACCGCCGGCGTCGACGATGATCGCGCGGACTTCGCCGTCCTGGCTGACGACCAGGTCGTTGATGTCGCCGACCGACTGCCAGTCGTCCTGGATCTCGGTCACTTCGGCCATCATGGAGTCGCCGGCGTTCTCCATCGCGTCGCCAGCTTCGGCCATCTCTTCGCCGGCCTCGTCCGCCGCGTTCTCGGCAGCGTTCTCGACCGCTTCACCGGCCTCGGCGACTTCCTCGCCGGCCTCTT
>JAMWZF010000229.1 GCA_024304875.1 Paracoccaceae bacterium | reverse complement strand
CGCCGAGGCGCAGAACCTCGAACGCTTCCGCTCCGACTTCTTCGGCGAGATGCGCCAGATCATCGAGGGGCAGGAGGGGATCCGCATCGTCGGCGACCGCTTCGTCTTCTCCTCCGAGGTGCTCTTCGAGCCGGGCAGCGCCGATCTCTCCGAGGCGGGGCGTGCGGAAATCGCCAATGTCGCCGGCATCCTGCGCGACATCCAGGAACGGATCCCGCCGGGCATCGACTGGGTCATCAGGGTCGACGGACATACCGACAACGTCGCGCTGTCGGGGTCCGGCAGGTATGCCGACAACTGGGAACTCAGCCAGGCCCGCGCCCTTTCGGTCGTGCGCTACATGCAGGATTTCCTCGGGTTCGACCCGTCCCGGCTGGCCGCCAACGGCTTCGGTCAGTACCAGCCCATCGCCGAGGGGGATTCGCCCGCGGCCCGGGCCCAGAACCGCCGGATCGAACTGAAGCTCACCGAACGCTAGGAGCGGTTCGGGCCGGATCGGGCGCAGGTCCCGGCCCGGCCGCTCACCGCCGCCCGATCCGCACCTCGGTGAGGGTCCCCGCATCGCCCCAGACCAGAAGGCCGCCGGATCGCAGGACGTCGCGCAGCCGCGTCATGGCCGCGTCGCCCGCCGCCGGATGCCGCCCGTCGAGTGCCCCGACACGGATCGCGACGGCCAGGTCGAAGGGTGCCTCTCCCGGTCCCAGCGCCAGCGCCTCCGCTGCCCCCTGCCGGGACGCGAGGCCGGGGGCTGCGTGGACCGAAGCCTGCGCGATCGCCCTGGCCGACCGGTCTATGCCAAGGACATGACCCTCCGGCCCGACGCGGTCCGCCATCGCGCGGGCCAGGGCACCCGGGCCACAGCCGATGTCGAGAACCCGCATCCCGGGGCGCAGGGGCAGGGCGGCCAGTACCTTGGCCAGCCTGTCAGAGAGGCGCGGAGCGGCAGATGGGGCTGTCAAAGGGGCATGGGGACTCGCGGACGCAGGGTCCGAAAAGGAAAACGCCCCTCGCGGTGTCTCGCAAGGGGCGTCTTCGGTCTCGTCAGGCGGGGCCTGTCACTCGGCGGTCAGAAGCGGGGGCTTCTTGCCGGTGATGCGCCGCTTCTCGGGCTCGTCGATCCGCAGGTCGATCTCGCCGTCCTTGATGCCGACCTTGACGTTGCCGCCCTTGGCCAGCCTGCCGAAGAGAAGTTCCTCGGCCAGCGGCTTCTTGATGTGCTCCTGGATCACGCGGCCAAGCGGGCGGGCGCCCATCTTGTCGTCGTAGCCCTTCTCGGCCAGCCATTCGGCCGCCTCGGGCAGGAGCTCGATGGTCACGTTGCGGTCCATCAGCTGGGCTTCCAGCTGGAGGACGAACTTCTCGACCACCTGCAGGATCGTGTCCCGCGGCAAAGCGCCGAAGGAGATGACCGCGTCGAGCCGGTTGCGGAACTCGGGCGTGAACTGCCGCTCGATCGCGGCTGTGTCCTCGCCGGTCCGGCGGTCGCGGCCGAAGCCGATGGCCTCCTTCGCCTGCTCGGCCGCGCCCGCGTTCGAGGTCATGATGAGGACCACGTTGCGGAAGTCGGTCGTCCGGCCGTTGTGGTCGGTCAGCTTGCCGTGGTCCATCACCTGCAGGAGGATGTTGTAGACATCCGGGTGCGCCTTCTCGATCTCGTCCAGCAGCAGCACGCAATGCGGGTTCTGGTCCACGCCGTCGGTCAGCAGGCCGCCCTGGTCGAAGCCGACGTAGCCCGGAGGCGCGCCGATCAGGCGGCTGACCGCGTGCTTCTCCATGTACTCGGACATGTCGAAGCGCAGCAGTTCGACACCCATCGTCGCCGCCAGCTGCTTGGCCACCTCGGTCTTGCCGACGCCGGTGGGGCCGGCGAAGAGGTAGTTGCCGATCGGCTTCTCGGGCTCGCGAAGGCCGGCGCGGGCCAGCTTGATCGCGCTCGACAGGGCGTCGATGGCGGCGTCCTGGCCGAAGACCACCCGCTTGAGGCTGCCTTCGAGGTCGCGCAGCACCTCGGCATCGTCCTTGGAGACGTTCTTGGGCGGGATGCGGGCGATCTTGGCCACCACGGCCTCGATCTCCTTGGCGCCGATGGTCTTGCGCCGCTTGCTTTCCGCGACGAGGTGCTGGGCCGCGCCCGCCTCGTCGATAACGTCGATCGCCTTGTCTGGCAGCTTGCGGTCGTTGATGTACCGCGCGCTCAGTTCCACCGCCGACTTGATCGCCTCGGCAGTGTACTTGATGGCGTGGTGATCCTCGAAGTAGGGCTTGAGGCCCTTCAGGATCTTGATCGAGTCCTCGACCGTGGGTTCGTTCACGTCGATCTTCTGGAACCGGCGGCTGAGGGCGCGGTCCTTCTCGAAGTGCTGGCGGAACTCCTTGTAGGTCGTGGAGCCCATGCAGCGCAGCTTGCCGCCCTGCAGCGCGGGCTTCAGCAGGTTGGAGGCATCCATCGCGCCGCCCGAGGTGGCGCCGGCGCCGATCACCGTGTGGATCTCGTCGATGAAGAGGACGGCGTCCGGGTGATCCTCGAGCTCGGTCACCACGGCCTTCAGCCGCTCCTCGAAGTCGCCGCGGTAGCGGGTGCCGGCCAGCAGCGCGCCCATGTCGAGCGAGAAGATGGTCGCGCCGGACAGCACGTCCGGCACCTCGCCGTTCACGATCTTGCGGGCCAGGCCCTCGGCGATGGCGGTCTTGCCGACGCCGGGGTCGCCCACCAGCAGCGGGTTGTTCTTGCGCCGGCGGCAGAGGACCTGCACGCAGCGTTCCACCTCGTGCTCGCGGCCGATTAACGGGTCGACGTCGCCCTTGCGGGACTTGGCATTGAGGTCGACGCAGTACTTGGCCAGAGCCGATTCCTTGTCGTCCGCCTCGGCGGCACTTGAGGTCACGGTTTCCTCCTCGGGTTCGGAGGCCCCGGTCACCGGGCGGCTTTCGCCGTAGGCCGGGTCCTTGGCCACGCCATGGGCAATGAAGTTGACGGCGTCGTAGCGGGTCATGTCCTGGGCCTGCAGGAAGTAGGCCGCGTTGGATTCCCGCTCGGCGAAGATGGCGACGAGCACGTTGGCGCCGGTCACTTCCGTCCGGCCCGAGGACTGGACGTGGATCGCGGCGCGCTGGATCACCCGCTGGAAGGCGGCGGTCGGCACGGCCTCGGAGCCTTCGACATCGGTGACGAGGGTCGACAGGTCGTCCTCGATGAATTCCTCGAGGCTCTTGCGCAACTCGCCGAGGTCCACCGAACAGGCCTTCATCACGCGGGCCGCGTCGGGCTCGTCGATGAGGGCGAGAAGCAGATGTTCCAGCGTCGCAAGTTCGTGGCGGCGGGCATTGGCCAGCGCCAGTGCCGCGTGAATGGACTGCTCAAGAGTTGTCGAGAAAGACGGCACGTTGGAGTGCTCCTCTGATCGGGGGTCGGCCGGGGGTGGAAGTCAGAGCCCCGTCACGACCGTGGCCTCGTAACATTAAGGTTCGCTTTCGATCGCGATCCTTCAAGGGCTTTTTTGAAGATTTCCGATCACAATCGGGTCCTGTGACCGCGCTGCTGACCAGATGGGCAGGCCGTGACCGGGGCTGCCGGACATATGGGAACGGCCCGCGCCGCAGGCAAGGGACGTCCGGGTGCCCGGACCGGATCAGAAGTCGTCCTTGGCCTTGCGGATCGCGGCAAAGACCTCGGTGTCGTCCGCCCCATCCATTCCCATCGCGGATTTCACCTCCGGCAGGTCGGCGCGCAGGAACGGATTGGTCTTCTTCTCTTCGCCCAGCATCGAGGGGACGGTCCATTTCCCCTCGGTGCGCATCTGCGCGATCTGCTGCACCCGGTCGTTGAGGAAGGGGTTCGTCGGCTCCACCGTGAGGGCGAAGCGGGCGTTGTTCTGGGTATATTCGTGGCCCGAGCAGACGGTGGTGTCGTCCGGCAGGTCGCGCAGCTTGCGCAGGCTCTGCCACATCTGGTCGGGCGTCCCCTCGAACAGGCGGCCGCATCCCATGGCCATCAGGCTGTCGCCCGAGAAGAGGGCTCCCGCGGCCTCGTGGTAGAAGGCGACGTGGCCGACGGTGTGGCCGGACACCTCGATCACCGTCAGCGGATCGCCGAACAGGTCGACCTTGCCGGGTTCCAGTTCGACGTCCAGCTTGGGCAGCCGGTGGGCGTCGGCCTTGGCGCCCCAGACCTTGGCGCCCTTGGCGCGCAGCTCTTCCGCCCCGGCGATGTGGTCGTCGTGGTGGTGGGTCAGCAAGAGGACGTCCGGGGTCAGCCCCTCCGCCTCCAGCCGCGCGATGATCGGCCCCGCCTCGGGCGCGTCGATGACGGCGGTGCCGCCGGGCCCTTTCAGGATGAAGGCGAAGTTGTCGGTCAGGCAGGGTACGGTGAGGATTTCATATGTCATGGACGGGAAGGTGACACTTGATAAGGTCCGGTCAAGAGCCAACCGCCAAACCGACCCATGCATCTCGACGTCCAGGACTTGCGCAACTTCTACTACCGCAGCCGGATCGGGCGGGCGGCGCAGTCGGTGATCCGCACCGACCTGCAACGCGCCTGGCCGCGGGTCGAGGGGATGACGGTGGCCGGCTTCGGCTTCGCCGCGCCGCTGCTGCGGCCCTTCCTGGCCGACGCGCGGCGGGTCACCGCGCTGATGCCGGGGCCGCAGGGCTGCCTGCCGTGGCCGCCCGGTCAGCCCAACATCTCGGTGCTCTGCGAGGACACGCTCTGGCCGATCCAGACCGGAACCGTCGACCGTCTGGTGATCCTGCACGGGCTCGAGACCTCGGACCATCCCGCCGCCATCCTCGAAGAGGCCTGGCGCGTGATGGCCCCCGAGGGACGGCTCGTGGTCATCGTGCCCAACCGGTCGGGCCTGTGGTCCCGGTCGGACCGCACGCCCTTCGGCTTCGGGCGGCCCTACACGACGACCCAGCTCGACAGCCAGCTGCGGCGGCACCGCTTCGTGATCGAGGCCAGCCGCTCGGCCCTGTTCCAGCCGCCTTCGGACCGGCGGATCTGGCGGCGGCTGGCGCCCTGGATGGAGCGGCTGGGCCGGCACATCCCTGGCTTCCGCACCGGCGGCGTGCTGATCGTCGAGGCGACCAAGCAGGTGGCGGCGCCGACCCGGCCCGGACTGTCCGAAAAGGTGCGCCGGCCGCTGAAGATCCTCGAAGGGATCGGCCAGCCGGTGCCGGAGCCCTCGCGGCGGACCTGACCGGCCGGGCGGCGATGCTGCCCCGCAGAATCCCCCCGGTCGGCCAGA
>JAMWZF010000228.1 GCA_024304875.1 Paracoccaceae bacterium | reverse complement strand
AACCTCGGCAGCCGAGAAGGCGGCGCCGTGCTGATCGGGCGCGGCGGCCGATACGGCCATCTCTGCGAGGAAGGAGGGCGTTGCGCGGGGCGGAATTGTGGCGCCGAGCGGGCTTCCGTCCTCGCGGCCGGTCACCGTCACGGGCTGCGGGTCGCGGTCGAGGAAGGTGCCGAAGGGCAGGATGTCGCGCGAGGCGCGGGTCGGTCCGAAGAAGGCCTCGCCGAGGTAGGTGAAGGCCTCGGGCGAGGCGCAGAATGACAGGGGCGCCATCTGGTGGGCGGTGGCGAAGGCCTCGGCCTCGGCCAGGGTCTGCCGGGCGACGGCGGCGATGTAGGTCCGCCCGCCGCCGGTCACGAAGTCGTAGACCAGGCTGTCGACCGGATAGGGCGTCGTGCCGTCGAGGGCGGCGCGCACGTCGTCCTCGGTCGTGCGGGTGGTGTCGAGGGCGATGTAGCGGATCTGCTCGTTCGGGATCAGCAGCTTGGTGCCGAAGGGCGCGCCACCGGCGAGGCCGAGGGCCCGGGCCCGAAGGGCGGCCAGCTTGTCCGCAAGTTCGGGGTCCGACAGCTTGGCCTCGCCCAGAAGGGTCCAGCCGCCCTGCGCACGGTGCAGAAGCTGAATCGCCTCGGACGACAGCGCCAGTGTGAAATCGGGTTTCATGCTCGGCCTTTACCATCCCTCAAAAGCGGGATGAACCCTTGTTCGATCTGGGCAAACTACCGCGCAACTAAGCGCCTAGTCAAAATCTCGCTGGACTGTGGCCAAGAAAATCCGGCCCCGTCCCGTCAAAGGGACGTGAGCCGGCACGGTGCCGGCGCGAAAAGGAGCCCGACATGCGCAAGACAGCCCTGATCCTGATCCCCGCCTTCCTTCTGGCGGCCGCCGCCTCGGCCGGCCGCGCCGACGATCTGCCGCCCCGGATCACGGTGACCGGCACCGGAGAGGTCTCGGCCGCGCCGGACATCGCGCTGGTCAGCATCGGCGTCACCCAGGAGGCCGAGGAAAGCCGCGCCGCGCTCGATGCGATGAACGCGGCCACGGCGGCGGTGCTGGAGCGCATGGCCGCCGAGGGAATCGCCGCCGCCGACATGCAGACCGGCGCGCTGCAGCTCTATCCGCTCTACAACAATTCCTCGCTGTCCTCGGGCAACCGGATCGACGGCTACCGTGCCTCCACGACCATCCGGGTCCGGGTGCGTGACCTGGCGACCCTCGGCCCGGTTCTCGACACGGTGGTCAGCGACGGGGCCAACACGCTGTCGTCCCTCGAATTCGACATCGACGACCCAGATCCGCTGCTGGACGAGGCCCGCCGTGCGGCGGTGGCCGATGCCCGCGCGGCGGCCGAGCTTCTCGCAGAGGCGGCGGGCGTGGATCTCGGTGACGTGATCGAGCTGACCGACCAGAGCGGCGGCTACAGCCCCGGCCCGGTTATGATGATGGAGGCCCGCAGCGGCGGATCGGTGCCCGTGGCCGAGGGCGAGGTGACGATCACGGCCAATGTCACGATGGTCTACCGGATCGGTTCGGACGACTGATCGCTGATCCCGCGCCGGGCGGCGGTGCCGCCCGGTGTCAGTCCTTGGTGTCGTCCCTGGCGCCCCGCTTGGGCATCCCGCCGTCGAACCAGTTCAGCTTGATGCGCCCCGGCGGGCAGGTGACGGACCCCAGCGGGGTGGTGAACTTGACGAGGTCCGAGGCGGTCCGGGATCCGGGCGTCTCGGCGTCCTTGCCTGCGCCCGGCTTCGGCCCCGCCTCGGGCGGCGACGACTGCTTGCGCAGGTGCGGCGGAAGTCTGAGCTGCGATCCGGACATGGTCGTTCCCCCCACGGAAACTGGCGTGCGTTGCGATAGCAGGGACGTTGCGCCACTATCGCGTGACCGCCAAGTGAGGGAAACCTGACCATTAGGTCAACTTTTCCGGTCAGCCTCCGGCCGCCTTGAGCGCCTTGTCGAGGTCGGCGATCAAATCGTCGGCATCCTCGATCCCGATGGACAGGCGCACGACGTTGGGGGCCGCTCCCGCCGCGATCTGCTGCTCTTCGGTCAGCTGCCGGTGAGTCGTGCTGGCCGAGTGGATGACCAGGCTGCGGGTGTCGCCGAGGTTGGCGACATGGCTGAAGATCTCGAGACTGTCAACGAACCTCATGCAGGCCTCGTAGCCCCCTTTCAGTGCCACGGTGAAGAGCCCGCCGGCGCCCTTTGGGCAGATCTTCGCGGCGCGGTCCTTGTAGGGCGACGACGGCAGGCCGGCGTAGGTCACCGCCTCGACGGCGGAGTGGGTCTCAAGCCAGGCCGCGATCTTCTCGGCGTTCTGCACGTGCCGGTCCATCCGCAGCGACAGCGTCTCGATCCCCATCAGCGTGTAATGCGCCGCCTGCGGGTTCAGCGTCATGCCGAGGTCGCGCAGGCCGATGGCGATGCCGTGGAAGGTGAAGGCGAGGGGGCCGAAGGTCTCGGCGAACTTGAGGCCGTGGTAGGCGGGTTCGGGCTCGCTCAGCGAGGGGAACTTGTCCGAGGCGGTCCAGTCGAACTTGCCGCTGTCGATGACCACCCCGCCGGTGACCGTGCCGTTGCCGGTCAGGAACTTGGTCATCGAGTGGACCACCAAGGTCGCCCCGTGCTCTATCGGGCGGCAGAGGTAGGGGGTGGCGGAGGTGTTGTCGACGATGAGCGGCACGCCCGCGCCATCGGCGACCTCGGCCAATGCCGGGATGTCGCTGACATAGCCGCCGGGGTTGGCGATCGACTCGCAGAACAGGGCCCGGGTGTCGTCGTCGATGGCGGCCTTGACCGCGTCCAGGTCATCGGTGTCGACGAACTTGGCCGACCAGCCGAACCGCTTGATGGTCTGGGAGAACTGGGTGACCGTCCCGCCGTAGAGCCGGGTCGAGACCACGACGTTCTTCCCCGGTCCCATCAGCGGGAACAGGGCCATGATCTGCGCCGCGTGCCCCGAGGAGCAGCAGACCGCGCCGACCCCGCCTTCCAGCGTCGCCATCCGCTCCTGCAGGACGGCGACCGTCGGGTTGGTCAGCCGCGAGTAGATGAAGCCGACTTCCTGCAGGTTGAACAGGGCGGCGGCGTGGTCCGCGTCGCGGAAGACGTAGGCCGTGGTCTGGTAGATCGGCGTTTGCCGGGCGCCGGTCGCCGGGTCGGGGCGGGCGCCGGCGTGGATGGCAAGCGTGTCGAAACCGTAGGTGTGTTCGTCGGACATGGGGTCCTCCCTTGGACAAGTCGCGCAGACGCTACGGCAGCGGCCGGGGCAAGCCAAGGGTGGCGGCGGGTCACTCGGGACCTTTCGCCAGGGCGAGGACATAGGCGCGCACGTCCCGGGGCCAGGCCGCCGCGTGGTGCTCCATCGCCCCAAGGTCGCCGGCATACAGGGCGCGGATTGCCTCCTCGTAGCCCGGCGCGTCACCGGCGAGGGCGGTTGCTGCATTGTAGGCGGCGTCGATCCGCGCGCGGGGGTCAGCTTCGCGGCGTGCGGCCTCCACGAGCCGGCGCAGGGCGGCCGAGGCGCCGCCAGGCTGCCGGCCCAGCCATTCCCAATGGCGGGGCAGCAGGGTCACCTCCTTCGAGGTGACGCCGATCTTCGGGCGGCCACGGCGGCGCTGCGGGGGCATCGGCGCGTCGGGGTCGGGGCGCAGATCGAGGTCGGCGACCTTGCCCGTGGCGTTGTCGACGGCGAGCGGCGCACGGCCTGCGGCCATGGCGGCACGGGCGGCAGGGCGGATCTCGGCCTCGGTCCCGCAGGCGATACGGGAGGGGCCGTCGAAAAGAGTGAGGATGCGGTCGGTCATGACGCCTATTATCACCCGGATAAAAAATGTCAATTCTACCCGGGCAAAAAAAGGACTGGGCCCGGTTTGGACAAGGACGAACCCAGCGCCACCAAGGCGGCCGCGCCAAGTGCTTTGCCGGTCGCGGCTTCTGGTCCGGACCTCGGTCCGATGACCGGCGACACGTTACTCCAGGGCAGGGCGGCGGACTTGAAGAAAGTCTCGGAGCGGCGCAGGTCTGACCCTGTCGGCGGTCCGGCGGCGCCCTAGGTCGTGGCGCCAGACCGGAGACCTGCAATGACCGTCCACTTCGCCATTCCCGTCGAGGATCTCGCCGCCGCCCGCGCGTTCTATGCCGGAACGCTCGGCTGCAGGGAGGCGGGGTCCACGGAGACCTCGGCCGACTTCGACTTCTTCGGGCAGCCGCTCAGCCTGCACCGTGGCCCGCCCCGGCCGGGCGGCGATGCCGGCGATGGAGCCGAGCCTGCGCCCCGGTTCGAAGCGGTCCTGTCTCTCGAGGAGTGGTGGACGCTCGCCGAACGTCTCGAGGCGCAGGAGTTCGACTTCATCCTGCCGCCCCAGGCCCGCTACGGCGCGGCGGGCGAGCACTGGACGATGCACCTCCGCGACCCTTCTGGAAATCCCATAGAGATCAAGGGACTGGCCGAGATGGGAACCCTGCCGGACCGGTAGGGATGCGGCGCGGAACGGCCCCGGCACCCCGGCCGGTCTCAGCGCATCCAGAAACCTTCCTTGCGGATCCGGCCCCTGATCTGCTTCTCGCGCTTCGGCAGGTTGTCCCGGTCGAACATGGCCCGCACCTTGCGGCCCCGGCCCTGGTAGATCATCCGCTTGAAGGGCTCGTGACCCTTGAGCACCTTCTTGACCCTGTTCGGGGCGGCCAGGGCCTCGATCAGGTCGACCACGGCATCGCGCTCGCGTGCGTAGGCGAGGGGGAGCACCCGCCAGTGGCAGGTCAGCTCGCCATCGAGGCGCGCCAGCTCCGGTCCCGGCCGCCCGCCGCCGAGGGCGTGGATCACCAGCGGCAGCGCCACCTGGTCGAGCCAGGGATCGAGGGGCTGGATCGCCATTTCGGGGGTCGGATCGTCGCGGATCGCGGTGGCGTAGTCGAGAAACCGCCGCCCGAAGACCGCCGGGTCGGGGCCGCAGAACCAGCCCGCGTTGAAGTAGAGGTAGCGTTCCCAGTATTCGTCGGGCTGGGTCAGGTCGAGGGTGCTGTCGAACTCGAGCCCGAACTTGTCGTAGAGCGACTTCCAGATCGCCGTGTAGCCCGGCCAGTAGAGCTCCTCCACCGGCCAGGTCCCCTCGCGCTTCATCGAGGCCGAGGGCGTGGTCACGTCGAGGCCGGCCAGGTCGCCGGTCACCACGGTGTCGCTGTCGAGGAACAGGAAGGGCTCGCCCGCCGGCAGGACCGACATGGCCTCGATCTTGTTGCCGTGGGGA
>JAMWZF010000227.1 GCA_024304875.1 Paracoccaceae bacterium | reverse complement strand
CCCCCGCCCGCCACGATCAGCCCCGCGCCCACCCAGCGCGGCAGCAGGCCGGACTGGCGCAGAAGGAGGCCGGTGAGGACCGAGTTGATGCCGAAGAAGATCAGCCCGAGGTCGTAGGCGTGGGCGTGCAGGTTCAGCAGCATGAGGGCGAGGCCCTCGGTCTGTCCCGTCCCGAGGGTGCCGAGGTCCTGCGCGCCGGTGACGAGCAGGAAGGCCCCCCAGAGCATCAGGAGACCCGCGCCGATCAGCACGGTCTGCACCAGCCGGAAGACCATCGCGGCCAGTGCCATGCCCGGCGCGGTGGCCCTCAGGAGCAGGTAGAGCAGCACCGCGAGGGCGGCGTCGGAGATCGCCATGACGATGTCGGCGGCGAAGGCGGCGCGGAAGGCCCCTGCCCCGCTGCGGATCGCCTCGGCGGTGGCGCCGGCCGATCCGTAGTCGATCAGCGGCCCGCGCAGGGCCACCTCGGCCCCGATGCCGCAGGCGATGATGACGGCGTAGAGCGCCCCGGCGGTGCGGGCGCGGGTGATGTCGGTGGGTGCGAGGTGCATGGTGTGACCTTTCTGTGGGATCAGGCAGCGGCGGGCAGCGCGGCCCGGCGGGCGATGGCGGGAGCGACGCGGATCAGGCCCGGGTCGGTGAGGGCATGGACCATGAAGAGCGCGAAGTCGGTGCGCCGGGTCCGGTTCGCGGAAAGGCGGGGATCGCCGACGTGGGGCGCCCAGATCGGCAGCCCTTCGGAGGGGCCCTCCTCGATGTCGGAGCAGCGCACCAGCGTCCAGTCCCGGTCCGAGGCGGCGACGAGCCGGGCGGCCTGCTTGTGGTCGGCAAGGTCCGCGACCCCGGTCAGCCGGACGGCGGCGCCGATGAGGGCGGTCTTGATCCGTTCGGCCAGCGGGTAGCGGTCGTGGTCCGAGACGGTGGCGTGCCAGCCGGTCGAGAAGACCAGCCGCGCGCCGGGGTCGGCGCTGTCCAGCACCGCGCGGGCGGTGCGGGTCGCCATGCCGCCCCGGCCCCAGGGGACGAGCACGGTCAGGACTCCGTCGGCCCCGGCCACGGCCTTGGCGATGGCAGCCGGGTCCGAGGTGTCGCCGGGGATCAGGCGCAGCCGGTCCGACAGGGGCGCGAGTTTCTCCACGCTCTCGGGCCGGCAGAGGCCGGTGACCTCGTAGCCGCGCGCGAGGGCGTGGGTGGCCATGAGCTGGCCGAGCTGGCCGGATATTCCGATGATGGTGATGCGGTGCATTGCAGCCTCCGTTCGGGTGTCTGGACGGAGGTCTAGAGAGGGCGGCCGCGCCGGTATTGGCCGGCCCTGCCAGCGGCTTGGCCCTGCCTGCCAAACCGGCCTCAGGCGGGCGAGAGGCCCTTGCGGTAGGCCGCCGGAGGCACGCCGGTCCAGCGCTTGAAGGCGCGGGAGAAGGTGCTCTGCTCGGCGAAGCCCGTGAGGAAGGCCACCTCGGCGATGGCGCAGGTCTCGCGGGCCAGCAGGTCCCGCGCCCGGGCCTCCTGCGCAGCCTGGACGACGCCCTGGTAGGTCAGGCCCGCCTCGGCGAGGCGGCGGAACAGGGTGCGTTCGGAGAGGCCGAGGGCGCGGGCGGTGTCGGACGCCGAGGGCACGCCGCCGGGCAGCGCGGGGCCGAGGTGGCGGGTGATCTCGGTGGCGAGGTCCGGGGCACCCCCGGCGCTCGCCGCCTCGAGCTGGTCGGTCAGGAAGGCGAAGACGCCGGGATCGCCGAGGCGGTTGGGCAGGTCCAGCATCGCGGGAGCGAGGTGGAGGGCGTCGGTCGCCGCGCCGAAACGGACCTCGCAGCCGAAGGTGCCGGCATAGGGGCCGGGGTCGGGCGCGTCGTGCCGGAACGAGACGTGGTCGAACCTCAGCCCCTCCCCCACGAAGGCGCGCATGTTCGCCGCGAAGGCGGCGAGGGCGCAGGCGTTGCGGAAGCCGTGAGCCGGGCCCGGCGGCGTGCGCGCCTCGATCACGAAGCGGGCGGGATCCGTGGTCTCGTCCAGCCGATAGACCACGCTGTCGGTGACGAGGGCGTAGTACCTCTCGATCCGGGTGAGGGAGCCGCGCAGGGTCGGCGCCGTCTTGAAGGCGAGGCCGAGGACGCCGATGTCGTCGAGGTTCAGCCGCGCGGCGTAGCCCGCGACGAGGGCGGCGTCGTCCCCTGCCGCCGCCCGAACCGTCTCGATCGCCTTGAAGTAGTCGGGCCCCGCGATCCGGCCGTCCGGCAGCAGGGGCACGCGGGCAAGCGCCCTGCCCTGCCGCGCGATCGTGCCGTCCGGTTCGAAGGTCAGCCCGGCGGCGGCGCACATCACGCGCAGGAAGAGAGGCACGGTGGTCGCCATGCCATGATCCTAACACGATGTTTCGCCGCGCCGGAAAGAGGCTTGCTATACCCGATAGAATCAGTCAGGAATTCGCGTGCCGTGATGGGCAAAGGGGATCCGGGGGCGCGGCGAAGGGGCCGCGCGTCCGGGTCCTGCGGCCTGCGGCTCGGCCAGGAACAAGAGGGGCGACATGGCTACGGACGGAGAGGGTCGCTGCACCAGTCCTCGCGGGACGCCCCTGATCGAGCTGGGCTACGCGCCGCGCGAGCTGTCGGTCCTTGTCATCGCCCGGCACTACTTCCGCACCTTCGCCGAGCCGCAGGGCCAGCACTGGATGACGGCGCTGACGGCGGCCTGCGATATCTTCGGGACGGCGGAGGGTCCGCGCGCCGCGGCGGCGGTGCTGGTGGCGATCCAGGCGATGCGGCAGGCGCGGCGGTCGGTGTTCCGGTTCAACGCGCCGGACTGCCCCTGCTGCGCCGCCCACGTCAGCGATCACGAACGGCTATTGCTGGGCGCCCTGCAGGCGGTGGCGCGCGGGGAGCGGGGGACGCCGCAGGCGGTACTGCTGGTGGAGTGCAACCCGGCCGGCCCCTTCGAAGCGGCGCTGTCCCATGCGGCCGAGGTCTGCGGCGGCGGGCTGCGGGTGGCGGCGTGACCCCCTGGAAAGGCGAACGCCGGACCCGAAGGCCCGGCGCCGCTGTCGTCAGAGATTCCTGATCAGAACGGGCTGTCGGGATAGTAGTACTGCTCGGCGTTGTCCTGGGTGACGAGGACAGAGCCGATGACGAAGTCGCCCGAGACCGGCGCGTTCGAGGTCATGCCCACGGCGGTCAGCTCGATCGCGGTGGCGATCATCGCCGGCGGGTAGGTGACGTTGGCGGGGATCATGGTGTCGCCTTCCATGGTCCGCTGGATCATCTCCTTCATGCCGGCGCCGCCGAGCACGAACTGGATGTCGTCGCGGCCCGCGGCCTCGATGGCGCCGAGGACGCCGACGGCCATGTCGTCGTCGGATGCCCAGACCGCGTCGATCTCCGGGAAGCGGGACAGGAAGTCCTGCATCACGGTGAAGCTGTCGTCGCGGTTCCAGTTGCCGTGCTCCATCGCCAGCACCTCGATGCCCGAGCCTTCGATCGCGGCTTCGAAGCCGGCGACGCGCTCGTTGTCGATGGTGGTGGGGATGCCGCGCAGGGCGACGATCTTGCCGCCATCGGGCATCATCGAGGCCATGTATTCGCCCGAGACCCGACCGAAGCCCGAGTTGTCGCCGGCGACGTAGAGGTCCTCGATCCCTTCGACCGAGAGGCCGCGGTCGACCACGGTGACCCAGGTGCCGCTTTCGGCGACGGCCTGGACCGGGCCGGTCAGGGGCTCGCTCTCGAAGGGCAGCACGACGAGGGCCGAGATGCCGCGGGTGGCGACCATGTCCTCGATGTCGCTGACCTGCTCGGCCGCGTCCGAGGCGGTGGCGAGCACGAAGTCGAGCTCGGGGTAGACTTCCTCGAGGCGGTCGACGGTTTCCTGGGCGTGGAAGTTCATGCCCCCGGCCCAGCCGTGGGTCGCCGCCGGGATCGACACGCCGATCACGGTGGTCTCTTGCGCCGCGGCGACGCCCGCCGTGAGGCCCAGCATGGCCGCGCTGAGGGCGGCAGTCTTGAGATGTTTCATTGGCAAAATCCTCCCTTGGATTTCATGGTTAACAACAGCCGCTTCACTTGGCGGCCTTCCCTTCGCGCTGCAGAATCACAGCGAGAATGATGATGACCCCCTGCACCGCCCCGTTGAGGTAGGGCGACACGAAGTCGGTCAGGTTCAGGATGTTCTCGATCAGCGACAGGATGAGAACCCCGATGACGGTGCCCCAGACCCGGCCGAAGCCGCCCTTGAGCACGGTGCCCCCGATGATGACGGCGGCGATCGCCTCCAGTTCCCACAGAAGGCCCGTGGTGGAGGAAGCGGACCCCAGCCGGGGGACGTACATGATCGTCGCGATGCCGACGAGCAGGCCGAGGATGACGTAGGTCATCAGCCGCACCCGGTCGGTGTTCACGTTGGAATAGCGGGCGACATCGAGGTTGGACCCGGTGGCCGCCACATGCCGGCCGAAGACGCCGCGGGACATGAAGATCTCGCCCACGATGACGACCAGGAGGAACACGATGATCGGCCAGGAGATGCCGAGGATGCCGTCGTAGTAGACCGGCCGGTAGTAGGTGCGCAGGCCGAAGTCGAGCGACAGGGTGCCGCCGTCGGCGAGCCAGGTGACCAGGCTGCGGTAGATGCCCATCGACCCCAGCGTGACGATGAAGGCCTCGATCCCGAGCTTGGTTATCAATAGCCCGTTCAATAGCCCCGCCCCGATCCCCGCCAGCAGGGCCGTCGCCATGCCGAGCAGGATGATCGGTATCCCGATGCCCATGCTGGGCAGCGCGGCGTTCATCACGAGGATCATCAGCCCCGCGATGAAGGCCGCCATCGAGCCGACCGAGAGGTCCAGCCCCCCCGCCGTGATCACGAAGGTCATGCCGACCGCGATGATCCCGATGAAGGCCGACCGCGACAGCACGTTGGTGATGTTGCCGTAGCTGAGGAAGTTGGAGTTCATCAGCGCGCCGACCACGATCAGCACGACCAGCGCCAGGATCGGCCCGATCACCGTCATCTGCACTCTTGCCCGCCGCCGCTGCGGCTCCGCGTTCGCCTCAGTGGACGCCATCCGTCATCTCCCTCCGGCGGGGTTCGCCCCCGCTCAATCCCATTGCCAGCCGGACGATCCCGTTCTCGGTGATCTGCTCTCCGGCCAGTTCCCCTTCGATCCGTCCCGACCGCATGACCAGGACCCGGTCGGCGAGGCCGATGATCTCCTGCATCTCGGACGAGATCACGATGATCGCCTTGCCCGCGTCGGCCAGCCCGCG
>JAMWZF010000226.1 GCA_024304875.1 Paracoccaceae bacterium | reverse complement strand
GACCAGCGGCCCGCCGCCCTGCGTGGCTCCGACTGCCGAGATGGCGAGCCAGAAGACGATGGCCTTGGGGTTGGTGACCTGAAGCAGGAACCCGGCGAGGAAGTGCCGCCAGGCCGGGGCGGGGGTCACCTCGGCGGCGGCGACCCGTGGCGGGTTCACGGCCTTGCGGAACGCGCCGAATGCCAGCCAGGCGAGGTAGGCCGCCCCGATCAGCCGCAGGACCTGCATCGCCCAGGCCGCCTGGGACAGGATCAGGCCGACGCCGATCAGCGTGCCGATGTTGAGGATGACCGAGCCGGTCGCGATCCCCGCCGAGGCCACCAGCGCCGCGCCGCGCCCCTGGCTCGTGCCGATGCCGAGCAGCATGGCGACCGCCGGGCCGGGCGAGGAGGCCGCGACGAGGAGGATCGAGTAGGCGGCGAGGAAGAGGGGCAGGTGCTCCATCGTCACTCCGCGGGCTTGATAGGCGACTTGGGCGCCTTGGGCCGCTTGCCGTAGCCGCCGGCGACGAAGAGGCGCTCCAGCGGCATCCGCACCATGTTGTCGAGCGCGCCGGTGAAGAGGATCACCAGGCCCTGGATCACCACGATCATCTCGCGCGGGATCGAGGTCCAGAAGGCCAGTTCCGCCCCGCCCTGGTAAAGCGCGCCGAAGAGGATCGCCGCCAGCAGCACGCCGACCGGGTGGTTGCGGCCCATCAGGGCCACGGCAATGCCGATGAAGCCCGCGCCCTCGACGGCGTTCAGCACCAGTCGCTCGGCGTCGCCCATGGCCTGGTTCACGGCCATGAGGCCCGACAGCCCGCCGGAGATGAGCATGGCGGTCATGATGAGTTTCGTGGCCGAGTAGCCGGCATAGCGGGCGGCTGGCTGGGACCAGCCGAAGGCGCGGATCTGGTAGCCGATCCGCGTCCGCCAGATCAGCAGCCAGACCGCGACACAGGCCAGCAGGGCGAGGAAGAAGGTGATGTTGGCCGGAGACCGCTGGAAGATCACGTCCGCTTCCGGCCCGGCGATGGCCTTCCAGAGCGGGTCGAACATCGTCTCGAAGCTGGGCAGGTGGGTGGCGGCGGGGAAGGTCTCGGTCGCGGGCTCCATGCCCGGCGCCTTCAGCGGGCCGACGAGGAAGTAGTTGAGCAGCGCCGCGGCGATGAAGTTGAACATGATCGTGGTGATCACGATGTGGCTGCCCCGCTTGGCCTGGAGGTAGGCCGGGATCGCGGCCCAGGCGGCACCGAAGGCGGCGGAAGCCACGGCCCCGCCAAGGATCGCCAGCGACCAGTGCGGCCAGGGCACGTAGAGCGCCGCATAGGCCCCCCCCAGCCCGCCCAGCAGCGCCTGCCCCTCGCCGCCGATGTTGAACATCCGGGCGTGGAAGGCGACGGCCACGGCGAGGCCGGTGAAGATGAAGTTGGTCGCGTAGTAGAGCGTGTAGCCGATGTTCCGGGTGTTCCCGAAGGCCCCGTCCACCATCAGCTTGACCGCTTCCCAGGGGTCCTCGCCGATCAGCAGGATGACGATGGCCGAGATGATCGCGGCGAGGATCAGGGAGAACAGGGGAACGAGGACCGCGTCGGCCCAGGGGGGCATCTTGTCCATCAGTGGACCTCTCCGGTCTTTCGGGCCAGGTTCTGCTCGATCTCCTCGACCGAATGGTCGCCTTTGGTGTCGGTGATCCCGGCCATGAGCAGGCCGAGTTCGCGTTCGTCCGTCTCGGACGGCAGGCGCTCGCCCATGATGCGGCCGTCGAACATCACCGCGATACGGTCGGCGAGGCCCATGATCTCGTCCAGTTCGACGCTGACCAGAAGGATCGCCTTGCCCTGGTCGCGCAGGGCGACGATCTGCTGGTGGATGAACTCGATCGCGCCGATGTCGACGCCGCGGGTCGGCTGGCCGACGAGCAGGAGGTCGGGGTTGCGCTCGATCTCGCGCGCCAGGACGATCTTCTGCTGATTGCCGCCGGAAAAACTCTTGGCGGTCAGGGTCGGGATCGGGGGCCGGACGTCGAAGCGCTCCATCTTTTCCGCCGTGGCGGCCTTGAGGGCGGCATTGTCCATGAACAGGCCCCGGGTGTAGTCCCCTTCGTAGCCGAAAGCGACGTTCTCCCAGGCGAAGTAGTCCATGATCAGGCCCTCGCGCTGGCGGTCCTCGGGGACATGGGCGATGCCGCGCGCCCGGCGCGACTGGCCGTCGGAATGGGCGCCGGTGAGGTCGATGCTGTCGCCCCGGATCTCGACCCGGCCGGTGCCCTTCTCGTAGCCGCCAAGGACCTCGAGCAGTTCGGACTGGCCGTTGCCGGCGACGCCCGCGATGCCGAGGATCTCGCCGGCGCGGACCTCGAAGGAGACGTCCTTGATCCGGTGAACGCCGCTCTCGTCCGTCACGTTCAGGTTCTCGACCTTGAGGATCACCTCGCCCGGTTTCGCGGGCGTCTTGTCGACCCGCAGCAGCACCTTGCGGCCCACCATCAGTTCGGCGAGGTCGGGGGGCGAGGTCTCGGCGGTCTGGACATGGCCCACCATCTCGCCCCGGCGCATGACGGAGACCGTGTCGGTGATCTCCATGATCTCGCGCAGCTTGTGGGTGATCAGGATGATCGTCTTGCCCTCGTCCTTGAGCCTTTCGAGGATGCGGAACAGCTGGTCCGCCTCGGCGGGGGTCAGCACCCCCGTGGGCTCGTCGAGGATCAGGATGTCGGCCTGGCGGTAAAGGGCTTTGAGGATCTCGACCCGCTGCTGCATGCCGACGCCGATCTCCTCGATCACCGCGTCGGGGTCGACCTTGAGGCCATAGTCGGCGGAGAGGGCAGCCAACTCCTTGCGGGCCTTAGCCAGCGACGGGCCGAGCAGGGCGCCGTCCTCGGCGCCGAGGACGACGTTCTCGAGCACGGTGAAGTTCTGCACCAGCTTGAAATGCTGGAAGACCATGCCGATGCCGGCGGCGATGGCGGCCTGGCTGTCGGGGATCTCGGTCTTGCGGCCGTTGATCCAGATCTCGCCCTCGTCGGCCTTGTAGAAGCCGTAGATGATGCTCATCAGGGTCGACTTCCCGGCGCCGTTCTCGCCGATGATGCCGTGGATCGTGCCGGGCATGACCTTGAAGGAGATGTCCTTGTTGGCCTGGACGGGGCCGAAGGACTTCGAGATGCCCTTGAGTTCGATGGCGGGAGCGGTGTCGGCCATGTCAGGTCAGCCCGTTTCCGGAAAAGCCGACCAGCGTGGCGAGGCGGCCCTCGGCGTCGAGGTCGGCGAAATAGGTGCCGTACTGGGTGACGGGGGTGCCGTCCTCGTCCGGACCGGAGAAGGCGACGAGGGCCTCGGTATAGCCGGCGACCTCCTTGCGGTCCGCCACGGTGGCGGTCCAGCCGGGGGCCATCTGAGGGAACTGGCCGACGTAGGCGTTCAGGAGCGGCAGGGTGGCGAGGCGCCCCTCGCTGCGCACGTCGGCGTAGGAGAAGACGGGGGCCATGGCAGCGGCGATCAGGTCGGCGCGGGCGCCGGCGTCGGCGACGCTCCAGGCAGAGAAGAACTGATCGAGGGCGGTGCTCATGCGGAGGGCCCCCGGCGCATCGGATCGGTGTTGTCGGTCATCAAGGCCCCCCGGATGCCCTGTCGTCAGATGCACCGGGCCGCGAGGGAAGCCCCCCCGCGGCCCGGCCGTCATGGTGCCGTCATCAGAAGTCGACCGCCGGGCAGCTTTCGTCGGACATGTAGTCGTGGACCGTCAGCTCGCCCGAGGCGATGGCGTCCGCAGCGGCCTGCACTTCGGCCAGCATCTCTTCGGTCAGCAGTTCCTCGTTGAACTCGTCCACCGCGTAGCCGACGCCCTCGTTGGCGACGCCCATGACGTTGAAGCCGGGCTCGACGTTCTCGCCGGCGGTGAAGGCGTCGTAGACCATGTTGTCCACCCGCTTGGTCATCGAGGTCAGGACCTCGCCGGGGTGCAGGTAGTTCTGGTTGCTGTCGACGCCGATGGACAGGATGTCCTCGTCCGCGGCGGTCTGCAGCACGCCCACGCCGGTGCCGCCGGCGGCGGCGAAGACCACGTCCGCGCCCTGGGAGATCTGGGCCAGGGTCAGCTCGGAGCCCTTCACCGGGTCGTTCCAGGCGGCGGGGGTGGTGCCGGTCATGTTGGCGATGACGGTGGCGTCCTCGTTCACGGCCTTGACGCCCTGGGCGTAGCCGCAGCCGAACTTGCGGATCAGCGGGATGTCCATGCCGCCGACGAAGCCGACGGTGCCGGTTTCCGAGGCCATCGCGGCCAGCATGCCGACGAGGTAGGAGCCTTCATGCTCGGAGAAGACGATGGAGCGCACGTTGTCCGCCTCGACCACGCCGTCGATGATGACGAAGGTGGTGTCGGGGTAGTCGGCGGCGGCCTCGGAGAGCGGGGTCGCCCAGGAGAAGCCGGCCATGACGATCGGGTTGTTGCCGTTCTCGGCGAAGCGGCGGATCGCCTGCTCGCGCTGGGCATCGGACTGGATCTCGAACTCGGCAAAGCTCTCGCCGGTCTCGTCCGCCCACCGCTGGGCGCCGGTGTAGGCGCTTTCGTTGAAGGATTTGTCGAACTTGCCGCCGAGGTCGTAGATGATGGCGGGTTCGGCCAGCGCGGCGCCGGCGGTCAGCGCGGCGGCAGCGGCGCCGCCGAGGATGGTTTTCATGAAGCTCATGGGTGTCTCCCGGTTGTCTGATGTCGGGGGACGGTGGCGCCCCCGCTGGTCCGTCCGGCTTCGCGTCCGGATCACCAAGGAATAAGGCAGCGCAGGCGGGGAAGGGTCAAGGCGCTTTTTGCCTAGGAAACCGCCACATGCTGAAGGCTGACGCGCCGTCAGAGCGACTTGCGCAAGATGCGGGCAGTCACGCGGGTGCCCTCGGCTGTCCGGTAGTAGTCCTTGCGGATGGCGACCTCGGCGAACCCCAGCCGGGCATAGAGCGCGCGGGCCGGGGCGTTGTCCTCGGCCACGTCGAGGATGACCTCGGTGGCGCCCGCCGCCGCCTGGGCCTGCAGCGCCCGGGTCAGCATCGTGGTCGCCAGCCCCTCGCCCTGGCGGTCGGGATGGGTCGCGACGGTCAGGATCTCGGCCTCTCCGTCCACCCGCCGGATGACGGCGAAGGACGTGGCGTCGCCGTGGATCGTCGCATTGGGGTCAACGAGGTAGGACCCGAAGGTTCCGGCGCCCCAGCCCTTGCCCGGGAACGCCGCCGCGTGGGTTTCGGCCAGCTCTTCCGCGGTCACGGCAGGATGCTGTCTCTTA
>JAMWZF010000225.1 GCA_024304875.1 Paracoccaceae bacterium | reverse complement strand
GACATATTGTGATCCTTGATTTCGGCCTGAGCCGTATTTGAACTTGTTGCAGGTCAGGCGACAGCCTGATCCGGTTTAGTATTGTCCCGCCAGATCAGCGCGACGATCACCGCAGAGGCCAGCCCCCCGATCAAGGTTGTCATCAACCCCGGGAAACTGAAAGCAAAACCGGCAGCCGCGAGGGGCAGACGCATCCACGGGCGTACCATGCCGACGCCCAGAAGATAGCCCTCAAGCCCACCCGAAAGCAGGGTAATGCCGACGATGATCGACGGCTGCGGCATCCCGGCGGCGACGGGGATGGCAGCGATCTGGCTGTCGGGCAGGGGGGTGAAGACGGCGGACTGGATGGCCTCGTCGCCCAGCGGGGCGGCGAGGGTCGTTCCCTCCGGCCGCGGCTCGAGCATGGCGATCGCGCTGGAGGGCGCCCCGGCACCGGGATCGAGGGAAAAGCTGCCGCGCGGCGACACGCCGACCCAGGCGCCGCTGACGATCTGCTCCAGCGGGGTGCCCAGGCTCGCCCCGATCAGCGCGGCGGTGAGCGTCGGGCCCTCGCAGCCCTGTCCCGGCCCCGCCGAGGCCGCCAGAAGCACGTCGGCCCGCAAGCTGCCGACGGGCGGCGCGATCTCGGCCCCGGCGGCGGTGCTGCAGTTCTCGATCAGGATCGCGACCTCGCTGGCGCCTTCGGCGGCCAGCCGGTCCGCCAGGGCGGCCATGGTCAGGCGCGGATCGTCGCCGATGGCGGGCTGCCCGCCGCGGGATGCCAGGGCCCCTTCGTAGTACACCAGCACCCGGTCGTTCCCGGCCATGCCGCCGACGGCGTCGACAATGTCGCGCGCGGTGCCGTCCATCAGGTGCCGCACGTCCGCGACCCCTGCACTGGACAGCGCGCTCGACACCGAAACGGCCTCGCCCCCGGTGCCGATGACCAGCACGGACCAGGGATCGGCCTTGGCCCCCGTCGCGGCCATCAGGGCGATGCTGGATACGGCGAGCGTGCGGCGCATGGCGACCCCCTGTGTTTCCTCGCCGTCACCCTAGCCCGAGTGGTCCCCGCCTGGCGAGTCCCAGGTGCGCAAATGTGACCGGCTTCGGGGGAGTGCCGAGGCGGTCAGCTGCCGGGCGGCGGGGTGAGGAACAGGGTCCAGCGTTCGCTCTTGAGGGTATCGACCTCGTGGAACCGCGCCTCGATGTAGCCGCGGATCAGGCAGTCGGTCTCGCCCGGGATCTCGAACCGGTCCGGCTTGACGCACATCGGCACCGATCCGGTGAGGACGGACTTGCCGAAGACGTCCTGCGCGAAGACGTAGACATACCGCGCCCGCAGGGTGGTCGTGATGACGTCGGCGCATTGATTCGGGCCGATTGTCCACCAACCGGACGTTTCGAAGGTGTCCCGCTCGTATTGTCCAATGGCGACGTTCACCACGTCGAAGGTCTGGTTGCAGACCTTGAATTCCGCCGCGGCGGCGCCCGGAAACAGGCTCAAGACACTGAAAACACTGGCTCTGAGCGCGGTTTTCAAGGCGGGGGGCTCCTTCTGGCGCCGCAGTATCGTCGATATCTAGCGTCTTCCGCGCAACAGGTGCGAGGGGGAAATGCACGAAAATCCGCCGATGCCCTGCCGGCCGGATCGTCGCGCTATGGCAAAGGGGCGTCTCGCTGCTATATCCTTGAGCATGATGATCAAAACCCTTTTCATATCCACGGGCCTCGTCGGCATGACCGCGTTCAGCGGCATGGCGCTTTCAATGGCTCACGACATTGCCTTTTCCAGCGCCGCGCCCGTCGCGGCGAACGAGGTCGTCCAGGCCTCCTTCGCGCTTCCTGCCCCGCAGGAGGCCGAGACGACGATCATGGCGACCGGTTCGATGAGCCTCGAGGCCACTCCGGGCGAGGTCGAGACGATCCCCGCCATCCTCGAAAGCACCGGCCCGCACAACCGCGCCGCCGGCAAGAGCATCGCAACCGCCTCGATCCATGCGGTCGCCGCCTCCGTCGCGCCGCAGGCCCGCGAGGATCAGCAGATCCGCCCGGACACCGCGGCCCGCGCGCCCTCCGACGCCGTCGTCACGGTCAGTGCTCCGGTGTTCCAGCGCAGTTCCGGCCTCGGCTACACGCCTGTTGCGTCGGTCCGGAATGTCGCCACACCGACGCCCGCTCCGGCGGCCCCGGTCGTGCAGAACAATTCGCCGACGCCCGACTACCTGATCGGCGTATTCCGCTGACGGATCGGCTTCCGCCGACCTAACCTTTCGGTTGACTTCGGGTCCGGTGGCCCTTCCAAATGCGTGCAGCAAACCATCGCTGGCAGATGCATTTGGAGGATCCATGTCGTTCGTACCGAAGTCGTTCTTTCGCACTATCGCCCTGATCGGCTGCCTTGTTCCCGCCTCTGCCTACGCGCAGGAGGCCTCCGAGGATGCGGCGGAAGAGGCCAGCTTCGCGCTCGAACTCAACTCGGCCACGCCGACCTCCTCGGGGTCCTGCCGGCTGACCTACGTCGCCTCCAACCAGTCCGACACCGCGCTCGACCGCACCGCCTACGAAGTCGCGATCTTCGATGCCGAAGGCGTGGTCACCCGTCTTCTGGTGCTCGAGTTCGGGGCGCTGATCGAAGGCAAGACCAAGATCCTCCAGTTCGACCTTGCCGGGACCGAATGCACCGCGATCAGCCGCATCGTGATCAACGACGTGGCCGGCTGCGTGCAGGCCTCGGACGGCGAGGATTCGGACCTCTGCCTGGACGGCCTGACGGCCAGCAGCCGCACGGATATCGAGTTCGGCCTCTAGCGGGACCGGACGACCAGACCGATACTGCGGCACGGGACCACCGGGAAAACGGGGCCCGTGACCGGTCAATCAAGAGTGGACAGACAGAGACATGGGCGCCTTCCAGTTCGACAACTTTGATCCGATCACGCTGATCATCTTCGCCACGCTGGCGATCCTGTCCTTTGTCGCCATCGCCGTGGGCATCTACAAGCTGATCCAGTTCTTCCGCCTCGGCGTCGGGCACCGGCGCGAGGCCGAGGGCATCCTCGACACCTGGCTGTCGGGCCGCGCGGACGACGCCATCCGCAGCGCATCGAGCCGAAAGTCGGTGCTGACGCGCATCCTGCAATCCGTCTTCTCGGGCCTCCAGGCCCGCCCCGGCGACCCCACCTACGCCGAGGAACTGGGCCGCCAGACCGCCATCATCGAACTGGCCACCATGACCGAACGGCTGCGCCTCCTCGACATGGTCGTCCAGGCCGCGCCGATGCTGGGCCTGCTTGGCACCGTGGTCGGCATGATCGACGCCTTCTCGGTCCTTGCCTTCACCCAGGGCGCCGTGGACCCCACCGCCCTTGCCGGTGGCATCTACACCGCGCTGACCACCACCGCGGTCGGCCTGGCCATCGCCCTCTTTGCCTTCTTCATCGCCACCTTCTTCGAGGCCCGCATCGACCGCGAGCGGAACATGATCGAGGCGCTGATCTCGGCCGCCATTCACGGGCGGGTGGACCCCTCCGCCCGCCTCAGCTGAGGGGCGCCCGCCGGTGTCGACCCTGGCCCGCAAGAAGACACTGCCCCAGCGCCCGCCGCGCTACCGCTTCGCGCTGACCCCGCTGGCGGACGCGATGTTCCAGCTGCTCATCTTCTTCATGCTGTCCTCGTCCCTGACGCCCTATTCCCTCATCACCCTGCGCAGTGGCGCCGAGGTCGCGGTGGAGGACGCCACCGGCGCCGGGGAGGACGAGGCGCCGCCGCCGGAAGAGACCGACATCGTCAGCGCCGAGACCGAGCTCTGGACCATCGACTACCAGCAGGTGATCGTCCGCGGCACCGTCTGGGACCCGGATGACCTGATGGAGCTGGCCGCCGCGCTGGGCAGCGAGGACGCGCCGGTGGACGTCGCCCTGATCGTCCGCCGGAACGCCGAGGTGCAGGACGTCGCCTCGGTCCTCGAGGCGCTTCAGGGCGCCAACATCGCATCGGTCCGGGTCACCCCGGAAGGCGGGACCTGACCCATGATGCGCTCGATCTTCCCCGTCGCCGGCCGCAAGACCAAGCTCGACACCTCGCTCGCCATCGTGAACATCGTCCTGTTGCTGATCTTCTTCTTTCTTGCGACGGGGTCGATCATGAACTCGCCCGACTACGGCGTGGACCTGAGCGAGACCTCCGAGCTGCCCATCGACATGCTGCCGCAGCCCATCCTCATCGTGGCCGAGGACGGATCGCTCTCGCTCAACGGCGAGCCAATCGCCTCGGAGGACCTCGCCTTCGAGCTGATCGACGATCCGGTCCTGCACCTGATGATGCAGCGCGACGCGCCGGCCGCCGACCTGCTTGCCATCCTGGGACGCGAGGATCTTTTCGCCACGGAAATCCGCCTCGTGACCATTCATGCCAAGCCGGTTCTAGAGGAGGGCGGCTCGTGAACTTCCTTCCCTATGGCGGTGGCGGCACCAGCGGCTGGATCGGGGCCTTCGTCGGTTCGGCGGCGATCCACGTGGGCCTGGTCGCGGGCCTCGTCGCGCTTCAGCAGCAGATCCTGAGCCTGGCCGAGTTGCAGAACGAGGAGGCCGCCTTCGACATCGCCGTGGCGCTGGAGCAGTTGCAGACCGACGTCCCCCTCGCCACGCCCGAGCTCGAGGACCCCGAGCTGCCCGAGATCGAGAGCCTCGAAGAGACGACCGAGGAGCTGCCCCCCGAGGAGATCGAGGAGGAACCGGCCGAGCCCGAGGTCGAGGAGATCGAGGAAACCCCGCCCGAGGAGATCGAAGAGCCCGCGCCCGCCGAGATCGAGGAGCCCGAGCCGACCGAGGCCGAGACCATCGACGAGATGGAGGCCGAGGAGGTGGAGCAGGCCGAGACGGAGGTGGCCGAGCAGGCCGCCCCCGAGGAGACCCTCGAGACCGCCGAAACCGAGACCGTCGAGGCGACTCCCGAGCGCGAGACCATCGAGGCCGCCCCCGAGACCGAGACCCTTCAGGCCGGGCCGGTGGAGACCGCCGAGGCCGCGGCGCCCGAGACGACGGAAACCCTGTCGGCCAGCCCGATCGGCGCGGACTCGCCCCTCGGCGGCGAGGAACCGGGCGGACTGAGCCCGATCACGCCCGACGATGGCGGCATCCAGACCATCGCCCGCGTCGCCCCGGGCGCCGGCGGCATCGACACCGGCCTCTCCGTCGACCCGGTGGAGCCGGTGGAGCCCGTCAGCCCGGTCACCGGCGACGGCATCGACACCACGCCCGCGGCGGTCGACACCGTGGAAAGCGTGACCT
>JAMWZF010000224.1 GCA_024304875.1 Paracoccaceae bacterium | reverse complement strand
GTTGAACCGCCCGTCCGCCCAGCCGATCCCCCGCCCGATCAGCACCGCCGGGTGCGGCAGGCGCGACCAGAGCCAGCGCGGTTCGCCGAAGATCGCGTCGGGGATCAGCGCGAGGGCGAGGGTCACGGCAGCGCCCGTCCCGCCAGCGCCTCGCCCGCCGAGGCCAGGGCGCCCTCGAGCTGCGACCAGCGGTCTCCCGGTGGCAGTCCGAGACGAAGCCATTGAGAAGAATAGGGAAAGATGCGCGACCAGACCTGGTGGCGGGCCAGGTGCTCCTGTGCCGCCGCCGCATCCGCCACGGCATAGAGCCGGAACAGCGAGGTGCCGCCGACGACCCAGGCACCGGAGGCCATGACCATCTCGTCCATCCGGGCCGCGTCGCGGGCCAGCCGGGCGCGCGTCGCCTCGGCCCAGCCGATGTCCGTCAGCGCCCGGGCGCCGACCTCCAGCGCCGGTCCCGGCACGGGCCAGGGGCCGAGGGCGTCGGCCATGGACAGGCCGCCCGCCGGTGTCAGGGTCGCCGGATGCCCGATGGCGAAGCCCAGCCGCACCCCGGCCAGACCCCAGAATTTCCCAAAGCTTTTCAGGACGATGGTTCCGGGCTCGGCCGTCCGTGCGATGTGGCTTTCGGCCGGCATGACATCGCAGAAGCTCTCGTCGATCACGGTCAGCCGCCCGCCCCCGGCCGCGCCCGGCCAGAGCTTCCCGTCCGGATTGTTGGGATGCACATGGACCTGCGCGTCGGCTTCCGGCCCCGCCATCGTCCATCGGTCCGAAGCGGCGAAGGCAGCGGCGTGTTCGTTGTAGGTGGGCGCGGGAATGTGAACCTTGCCGGCGCCCTGACCGATCCACGGAAGCCGCGCGATGAGGGAGGAGGCCCCTGGCGCGGCAAGGATCATGGCGTCGTCCGGCACGTTCCAGAATGCACGGGCCGCCGCCAGCAGCCGGTCCGTCGCGGCCCGATCCGGCAGGCGGGTCCAGGCCTCCGCTGCGATCTCTCCCACGGCATAGGGCTCGGGATTGATGCCGGTCGACAGGTCGATCCAGTCGACCCGCGCGCCTCCGTACCGGGCGATGGCCGCGTCCAGGCCTCCGCCGTGGTCGCGGGGCGCCGCCGTCGGGTCGTCCGTCATTCCGGCAGGGGCGGATGACGGGTCACGAAATGACCCTTCACGCCCTGCGGCCACTCCCGGTAGGGGACCTGGCCGGTCTCGCTTTCCGCGTGCTTGACGGCGTAGTCGACGATCGCCTCGGCGGCCTCGGGATCGGGGTCGAAGCGGCCGAGCGTGTAATTCAGCTTGCCCGGTGCCTGGACCGCCACGTTGCAGCCGTGGGTACAGCCCATCAGGCAGGACACCCGGCGGGTGCGGACGGGTCCCCGGACGAGAGCGGCGGCAGCCTCGACAAGCTCCGCCAGCGCCTCGCCGTCGGTCACGGACTGGACCGCGGGATCCCAGTCCTCGCGCTTGCAGGTGTCGCAGATGGTGATCCAGGTCGTGGTCATGCGGCGCCGGGTCCAGCCTGTCGGATGAGCGGAAAATCCCGCCCGTTCAAGCGGATTTCAGCCAAATGCACAAGGCGTATGACAGGGTCGTTAGGAGTTTATTAATCTGTTTTAACGACAGGATGGGAGGTAAGGTCGACCAGTCCTTGGGCGGCACCGTCAGCGTGCCGCAGAGTGTTCGAAACCGCCCGGCGCACGACAGTTGGAGTTCTGATGACGGTCCTCATCGTGGAAAGCGACCCCGCGCTCGCCGCGTGCTGGGAAAGCCACCTCGGCCGCGAGGGGCATCGCATCCGCCTCGCGCGGGGCGCGGACGAGGCCTGTGCCGTGATCTCGGATGAAACGATCCATGTCCTGATCGTCGATCTCGACCTGCCGGAGGGCGACGCGCTCGCCGTCGCGGACTATGCCTCCTACCGGCGCCCCGAGGCCCGCGTCATCTTCGTGACGGCGAACCGGTTCTTCTCGGACGGGTCCATCTTCGGCCTGTCGTCTAACGCGGCCGGCTACCTGGGCACCGACACGCGGCCCGAGGACCTTGCTGCCCTCGTCGAACACCACAGCCGGACGGCCGAGCGCGCCATATAGGCGCTACCCCCGACCGTGCGGCGCGTCGTAGTCGAGGTCGGGCCCGATGGGGACGATCCGGTTGGGGTTAATCGTCTCGTGACTGTAGTGGTAGTGCCGCATGATGTGGTCGAAGTGGACCGTCTCGGCGACGCCGGGCCACTGGTAGAGCTCCCGCGTGTAGCCCCAGAGGTTCGGGTATTCCGCGATCTTGCGCCGGTTGCACTTGAAGTGCCCGTGATAGACCGGGTCGAACCGGACCAGGGTGGTGAACAGCCGCCAGTCGGCCTCGGTGATCCTGTCGCCCATCAGGTAGCGGTTGTCGCCCAGCCGATCCTCCAGCCAGTCCAGCGTATCGAACAGCGGATGCACCGCCTCCTCGTAGGCCTCCTGCGTGGTGGCGAAGCCGGACTTGTAGACGCCGTTGTTCAGCGTGTCGTAGATCCGCTCGTTCACCGGCTCGATGTCGCTGCGCAGCTCCTCGGGCCAATAGTCGTCGCTGTTGCCGGTGATCCCGTCGAAGGCGGTGTTGAGCATCCGGATGACCTCGGCGCTTTCGTTCGACACGATGGTCTCGCGCTCCTTGTCCCAGACGACAGGGACGGTGACCCGGCCCGACACCTTGGGATCGGCCTTGAGGTAGATCTCGCGCAGGAAGGGCAGGCCGTAGAGCCGATCACCGGTCGCGCCGTCGAAGTCCTGCTCGAAGGTCCAGCCGTCGGACAGCATGTCCGGGTGCACGGCCGAGACGCCGACGTGGTCCTCGAGCCCCTTCAGCTTGCGGAAGATCAGCGCCCGGTGCGCCCAGGGGCAGGCGTAGGAGACGTAGAGGTGATAGCGCCCCGATTCGGCCTTGAAGCCGCCCTCGCCAGAGGGTCCGGCACTGCCGTCCGCGGTGATCCAGTTGCGGAACCCCGCGGTGGAGCGTTTGAACTTACCGCCAGTTGACTTGGTGTCGTACCACTGGTCTTTCCATTCGCCGTCGACGAGCAGTCCCATGGGGGCCTCCGTTGGTTGCTGACCCTTGATATGGCCGCCGGGCGAGCCCTGACCATGCAGGCGACCCGCGCAGGCGGGATGCAAATGTGCACAGGGGCGCCCCGAAGCGGGCGCAATCGTGCGGATCGTCGGGGCGGGCGATGTCGCCGCCGGGGGCCGAGGGGCCGCATTGGGGGTGGTCCCGCAGGCGGCCCGGCGGTAAGGAGGACCCCGACGACGCCCGCAACCCCCGGGCCGGAAAGAGGGGCCCGAGAAGACCGACCCATCCAGGGGGCCTTCCCGCGCCATCGTCTCCCCTGGCCGCGCCCGCGGTCTTCCGGTCCTGACCGAACGGATGACCCGATGCGCCTGATCCTGCCCCTGCTTCTCGTGACCCTGCCCGGCCTGGCCGCCGCCCACCCCGGCCACCTGATCGAGCTCGGCGGCCATTCCCACTGGGTCGCCGCCGGCGCCATCGGCCTCGCCGCCGCCGTCGCGATCTGGGGCAAGCTGAAGGACCGCAAGTCCGGCGCCGAGCCCGAGGCCGACGCCGAGTCCGAAGAGGCCGAGGCGTGACAACAGGCCCCAAGACCGGACCAAAAACGGGCGTGATGATCTGCGGCCACGGATCGCGGTCGCAGTCCGCCGTCGACGAATTCGCCGTGCTGGCCGAGAAGCTGCCCGCCTACCTGCCGGACGACTGGGTCTGCGACTACGGCTACCTCGAGTTCGCCAACCCGGTCATCCGCGACGGCCTCGACCGCCTGCGCGAGGCCGGCTGCGACCGGATCCTGGCCGTGCCGGGCATGCTCTTCGCCGCGATGCACGCCAAGAACGACATCCCGACCGTGCTCAACACCTACGCCGCCAAGCACGGGATCGAGGTCTCCTACGGGCGCGAGCTGGGCGTGGACCCCAAGATGGTCGCTGCCGCCGCCGCAAGGATCGAGGAGGTCGTGGGCCCCGGCCCCCATCACGACACCTGCCTCGTCGTCATCGGGCGCGGCGCTTCGGACCCCGACGCCAACGCCAACGTCGCCAAGATCGCCCGGCTCCTGCACGAGGGCATCGGCTTCGGCTGGTGCGAGGTCGGCTTCTCGGGCGTGACCTTCCCGCTGGTCGAGCCCTGCCTGCAGCACGTGGCCAAACTCGGCTACAAGCGCGTCGTCGTCTTCCCGTATTTCCTCTTCTCCGGAATCCTGATCGACCGGATCTACGGCTTCACCGACCGCGTCGCGGCCGAGCATCCCGGGATCGAGTTCCTCAAGGCCCCCTACCTCGGCGATCACCCCAAGGTGCTGGAAACCTTCGCCGAGCGGGTGATCGAACAGGCCGGCCCGACCGCGCCGCCCAACTGCGCGCTCTGCGCCTACCGCGAGCAGGTGCTGGCGCTGGAAAACGGCGAGCACCGGCACATCCGTCCCGAGGACCGCCAGCACCCCGCCTTCGGCGCCGTCCCGCCGCCCACCTGCGTCATGTGCAAGTACCGCGCCGCCGTGATCGGCTTCGAGGGCGAGGTCGGCGCGGTGCAGGAAAGCCACCACCACCACGTCGAAGGGCAGGGCGCCTCGGCCCCCGGCTCCAACGTGGCCGACTGCCGGCTCTGCGACGACTTCTGCACCGGCATGTGCCGCCTCGTGGCTCAGGATCACGACCATCACCATCATCATCACCACGGCGACGATCACGACCACCACCACCATCACCACCACGCCGAATACCCCCACGCGAAACACCCGCTGGGCCCGGAAAGCGCCCGAAAGGCCAAGGCGACCTGATGCTCCTTCATTCTGGCCAGAAAACGCATCGCCCGGCTTGCCCCGCCGCGACACGCCGGGGGTGACGGACATGCGCCCCTACGAGAAGGATCCCGCCGCGATCTACGCCGCCAGCTTCGCCACAGTCCGGGCCGAGGCGCGGCTGGACCGCTTCCCGAACGGCACCGACCGGATCGCCGAGCGGGTCGTGCACGCCTGCGGCATGGTCGAGGTGGCGGACCGGCTGGCGGTCTCGCCGGGGGCCTTCACGGCGGGCCGGGCGGCGCTGGAGGCCGGCGCGCCGGTGCTCTGCGACTGCGAGATGGTGGCGGCGGGCGTGATCCGCGCACGGCTGCCGTCCCTGAACGAGGTGATCGTGACCCTGAACGCGCCGGAGGTCCCGGCGATGGCGAAAGCGCTCGGGACCACCCGCTCCGCCGCGGCGGTGGACCTCTGGCGGGACCGGATCGAGGGCGCTGTCGTCGCCATCGGCAACGCGCCCACGGCCCTCTTCCACCTGCTGGAG
>JAMWZF010000223.1 GCA_024304875.1 Paracoccaceae bacterium | reverse complement strand
GTCCTCGGCGCTCTCGGCCCAGCGCATCCCGCCGCCGCCGTGATCGGTGCAAATCCCGGCCACGACCCCGATCTCCTCGGCCACCGCATCGGGCAGGCCGTGGAAATCCATGAACAGGGTCGGCGCGGCCGTCAGGTCGTCGAGGCCGTTGTACTTGATCGCCATCCGGATCTGCATCTCGTTCTGCAATTCGATCCGGGCGATGGGGATGCCGGTCTGCAGGACCTCGACCGCGACGGCGACGGCATCGGCGACGGTGGGAAACTGGCAGACCGCCGAGCGTTCGGCCGCCGGGCGGCCATGCAGGCGGAGTTGCACCTCGGTGATGATGCCGAGCGTCCCCTCGCTGCCGACGAAGAGGCGGACGAGGTCATATCCGGTCGCGCTCTTGCGCGCCCGGGTGCCGGTGCGGATGCAGCGCCCGTCGGGCGTCACCACCGTCAGCCCCAGCACCGCCTCGCGCATCGTCCCGTAGCGGACGGCGGCGGTCCCCGAAGCGCGGGTCGCGGCCATGCCGCCGATGGAGCAGTCCGCGCCGGGGTCGATGGGGAAGTGCAGTCCGGTGTCCCGCAGGTGCGTGTTCAGCGCCCCGCGCGTCACGCCCGCCTGCACCCGGCAGTCGAGCCCTTCGGCCGAGACCTCGAGCACCCGGTCCATCCGGGATAGATCGAGGCACACTCCCCCGGCCACAGCGGCGACGTGACCCTCGAGGGAGGTGCCCGTGCCGAAGGGGACGACGGGGATCAGGTGATCGTTGCAGAGGCGGGCGATGGCCGCCACCTCGTCGTTCGTCTCGGGGAACAGGACGAGGTCCGGAAGCGCGCCGTCTGGAATGCCCTCGCCCCGGCTATGATGCTCGCGCACCGCGGCGGTGGTCGAGATCCGCTCTTCGGGCAGCACCTCTCGGAACCGCGGCAGGCAGTCCTCCACCCGCCCGGCCGTCTCGGCCCGGCGGTCCGCATGGGCGAGGCTCAGCCCCACGACGATGCCCTTTCGGCGTGGCTCATGGTGCGGCCCTCACAGCGCCCCGGCCATGACCTTGAGCGCGACCATCCCCGGGTCGTCCATCCCGACCGACCGCTCGGCATAGACGCGGGCGCGGCCGATCTGGTTGGGCTTGTCGCGATAGGTGTCGAGGGCGCTGTCGATCCCCTCGCGGGCGGCCTGCAGCATCGGGCGGGGGGAGTCCTTGCCCTCGGCAGCTGTCGCGGCGGCGTCCAGCGCATCCAGAACCGTCTTCTGCCCCAGGGCCGACCTGCCCCTTGCGGCCAGGGCCTCGACCACACGGTGCAGCAGGTCCGGCACCTCGGCCCAGTCCAACTCGGTCCAGCCCTTGCCGGTCTTGGCGGCGGTCATCAGGCCAGTCGCGAGAAGCGTCCCGAAGCTGGAGCTGGAGACCTTCATCACGCCCTGGGCGCATTGCATGAAGGCCTGGCCCAGGTCCTCGGGGAGGTCCGGGCGGATCGTGTCGAGCTGGCGGAACGCCTTCAGCAGCGTAATGCCGAGGTCGCCGTCGCCCAGCTTGCCGTCCAGCGCGGTAAGGCCCTCGTGCTCGGTCTCGAGCGTCGCCAGCACCGCCGATATGGCGTGGTCCAGCGAGGCGCGCGTCATCCCGGCCATGGCTCAAACCTTCCAGAAGGCGCAGTCGGCGGGCGCGGTCAGGTAGCCCTGAAGTTCGTCGTCGAGAGGAAGGACGGTCAGCGACGCGCCGGCCATCTCCATCGAACAGGCGTAGCGGCCAACGAGGGGGAAGACGATTTCGGTCCCCGCCGCGTCCAGCCGGTCGGCGATCCGGTTGTAGAGGATGAACAGTTCCTCGACCGGCGTGGCGCCGAGGCTGTTGACCAGAACGGCGACCTTCGCGCCGGCCTCCAGCGACAGGTCGTCGAGGATGGGGTCCAGCAGGGCATCGGCGATCTCGTCTGCCGTTCCCAGCTTGCCGCGCTTGACGCCCGGCTCGCCGTGGATGCCCATGCCGATCTCCATCTCGTCGTCGCCGAGGGTGAAGGTCGGCCTGCCGGCCTGCGGCACGATGCAGGGGCCGAGAGCCACGCCCATCGACCGGCAGCCGTCGGCGGCCTTCTGCGCCACGCGGGTGACCTCGGCGAGGTCGAGGCCCGCGTCGGCCGCCGCACCCGCGATCTTGAAGGTAAAGACCATGCCGGCCACGCCGCGCCGCTTCTCGCGCTCGTCCAGCGGGGCGCTGGCGACGTCATCGGCCAGCAGGACGGTGGTGACCTCGATGTCCTCCATCTCGACGATGTCGCCGGCCATGTCGAAGTTCATGATGTCGCCGCCGTAGTTGCCGTAGAGGCGAAGCACTCCCTTGCCGCCGTTGGCGGCGCGGATCGCCGTCGCCATCTCGTCCGCCGAGGGCGAGGCGAAGACATCGCCGCAGGCCACCGCGTCGAGGAACCCGGGGCCGACGTAGCCGGTGAAGACCGGCAGGTGCCCCGAGCCGCCGCCGGAGACGATGCCGACCTTGCCCGCCACGGGCGCATCGGGGCGGGTGATGACCCGGGTGGTCTCCGGCGCGAGCGCATAGAACTGCGGATAGGCGCGGCAGAGCCCGGTCAGGGTTTCGTCTGCGTAGGTATAAGGATCGTTCAGGATCTTCTTCACGGGCTCTCCTCCCCTCGGCCTCGATGGTGCGGCAGGCTGGCCCCCTCCCGGGCCCGCCCTACCTTGTGGGGCGGTCAGGCCGCCCGCTTGAGCTTCATCGCATCGGCGCGCTTGAGCGCGTTCGAGATCCGCTCCAACTGCTCTTCGGGCACCCGGTTGAAGGGGGCGCGGCAGGGGCCGACGTCGCGGCCCTGCATGTTGATGCAGGCCTTGACCCCGGCGGGCCAGTTGAAGCGGCTGATCTGGCTGCAGACGTCGGTGATGACGAAGTGCAGCTCCTGCGCGTAGGCCACGTCGCCCGACTGCACGGCATCCCAAAGCTCGAGGCAGTGGCGTGGCAGCAGCGCGGCGGCGCCCGACACCGACCCGGTCGCCCCGATGGCGAGGCCCGGGTAGAGCAGCCAGTCGTGCGCCCAGGTGACCGAGATCTTGTCGCCGATGGTGTCCAGCAGCGCCGTCAGCGTCTCGAGCGAGCCGCCGATGGATTCCTTGGTCGCGATCAGCCCGGTCTCGTGCTGGTTCGCCGCCATCCGCTGCATCAGCGGCACGGTGACCGGCGCGTTGGTCAGCACGTTGTAGACCATCGTCGGCAGGCCGGATTCCTTGTGGATCGTCGAGTAGAAGTCGTAGACCCCGTCGTCCGAGCAGATCTGGTAGATCGGCGGCGTGACCATCAGGCACTGGGCGCCGGCGTCGCGGGCGGCCTTGGCCTTCTTGACGGCCTCGCGGGTCGATGTGGTGATGATCCCGGCCATGACCGGCACCCGCCCGTTAGCCGCCTCCTGCGCGGCCTTCACCAGCGTGCCGAGGTCCTGCGCGTCCAGCGCGTGCCCCTCGCCCGTCGAGCCGCCGACGCAGACGCCGGTGACGCCGAGCGAGATGTTGAAGTCGATCTCGCGCTTCAGCGCGGCGGTGTCGACCTCCTCGTCCTTGGTGAACGGCGAACAGACCGGCGGGAATATCCCGACCACGTCCTCTTTCGTCAAATGTCTGGGCATCTGTCTCTCTCCCCCATGTGTCTGCGGGCCGACGTCCGGGCGCGCTGCGGCGGCCTGTCCAGGCCTCTCCTCCTCGCCAATATGCCCACTATGCGGACAACTTGACCGTATAGAGGGCATATTATGAGGTGATCCGTGCGCCAGCAAGGAAAATCGCACCCGGACCTCGCAGCGCCTCGGACACCCGGACACGCCTGCCTGCCGAGGCGCAGACGGCACCGACCGGCCCCCTCGCAGCCGGACGCAAGTCCCTGTACATGCTTGAAAAATCGGCGCCGCTGCGCCGGAGCGTTTAGGTCCCCTCGGCGACCGCGTCGTTCTCGGGCCGATACCCCAGGCGCTCCGAAATCGCGTCGGCGTAGTACATCACGAGACCCGACAGTTCCTGCGTCCGGTCCGGGGTGATCCGTCGGATCGGACCGCTGACGCTGATCGCGGCGAAGACCCGGCCCGAGCCATTGCGGATCGGGCTGGCGATGCAGCGGGTGCCGGGGGTCAGTTCCTCGTTGTCGATGGCGTATCCGCGGTTGCGAATCTCGGCCAGTTCCACGCGCAGGGACTCTCCGTCCGTAATCGTCGAGGGCGTCAGACGGCGCAGGCCCATCGCGATCAGCCGGTCGACGTCCCGCGCTTCCTGGAAGGCCAGGGCCGCCTTGCCCGAGGCCGTGGCATGGGCCGGGGAGGCGTCGAGGACGTAGAGCGTGTTGGTCTGGTTCTGACCCTTGTCGGTACGGTGCACGACTGTCGAGTTGCGCCCGTCGAAGACCGACAGGTGCACCGTCTCGTCGCTGGCCCGGGTCAGCGCCTCGATGTCCGCCTTGGCCTCGCGGTGCAGATCCATGTTCGACAGCACCGTCGTGCCGAGGTCGAAGAGCTTCATTCCCAGCGAGTATTCCTCGCGCTCGCGCTCCTGCTCCAGCAGGCCGAACTCGCGCATGGTCCGGATGATCCGGTGGGCGGTGCCGCGCGGGATCCGGGTCCGGCGCGCGATCTCGGCTACCGACAGACGCCGGTCCACGGTGGAGAAACAGTCGAGGACCGCCATCATCTTGGCGATGCTCTTCAGGTTGTCCTGCGACATGGCGTGTCCGATCTTGCCCGGGGCGAACTGAACCGCAAAGAGGGGGTGATCTCAAGGGCCAAGGCCGAGCGTCCGGTCGGTGATGCGTCCCGGCCCGGGCCATGGCGGCTAGACCTGCGACCGGAACGCCGCCAGCCAGTCGCCGGGCGGCATGGTCGGGCGATACTCGGCCCCGATGACCCTGTCCTGAAGGCCGGCGAGGCGGAAGAGGCGTGGAAAGTCCAGCTCTCCGCCGTCCGGCTCGGCCCGGCCGGGCACCCCGGCGAACTGGATGTGGCCGATCATCGGGCCCAGCGCCTCGATGGTGGCGACGTGATCGCCCTGCATGATTTGCATGTGGTAGAAGTCGTACATGATCCGCAGGTTCGGCGCGCCGACCATCTCGATCACCCGGCGGGCCTGGTCCGTGCCCGTCAGGTGGTAGCCGGGCGCGTCTCGCCCGTTCAGCGGTTCGATCAGCAGGCCGAGGCTCCGCGCCGCCGCCCGGTCGCTGGCGTAGGCGAGGTTCTCGGCGAAGGTGCGCTCGGCCTCCGGCCCGGTCGCCCGGCCGGCCATGACATGCACGGCGCCGATCCCCGCCTCCGCCGCGTAGTCGATCGCCCGGTCGATGGCGGCGCGGGCCTCGACCTCGCGGCCCGGAAGGGCACAGAGTCCGTTCTCGCCCGCCCCCACGTCGCCCCGCACCGTGTTGATCC
>JAMWZF010000222.1 GCA_024304875.1 Paracoccaceae bacterium | reverse complement strand
CGTCGGCGTGCTGGCGGGCTACTTCAAGCGGATCGACGGGCTGCTCATGCGGTTCACCGACCTCTTCCTCGCCCTGCCCCTTCTGCCCCTTCTGCTGGTCATGGTGATGCTGTTCCGCCAGCCCCTCTCGGCCGCCTTCGGGCCGGAGCTGGGGATCTTCATCCTGATCGTGGTGGCCATCGGCGTGACCTCGTGGATGCCGACGGCGCGGATCGTCCGGGGCGACGTGCTGGCGATCAAGGAGCGGGAATTCGTCCTGGCCGCCCGGTCCATCGGCACCCGGCCCGGCAAGATGATCCTGCGGCACATCCTGCCCAACGTCCTGTCGCCCATCATGGTGTCGGCGGCTCTCGGCATCGCCAACGCGATCATCACCGAGAGCGCCCTCTCCTTCCTCGGCCTCGGCTTTCCGCCCGACTTCCCGACCTGGGGGCGGCTGCTGAACGACGGGGTGCAGTACATCCAGCAGTTCCCCGAGCGGGTGATCTGGCCCGGCATGGCGATCAGCCTCGTGGTGCTGTCGATCAACTACCTCGGCGACGGTCTGCGCGACGCCCTCGACCCGCGCATCCGGGGGATGTGATCCGGGGGCGTCCGGGGGGCGTAATGCTCTCCATGACTTCGAACACCCCCTGCCCGGCCCGCTGATGGCCGCCCATTCGCGCAACCTGACCGAGGGCCCCGTCTGGCGCGCCCTCGCCTCTGTCTCGGTCCCGATGAGCGTCGGCATCTTCGCCGTGCTCTCGGTCGGGCTGGCCGATGCCTATTTCCTCGGCCGGCTGGGGGGCGAGCCGCTGGCGGCGGTGGGCTACATCGTGCCAGTCATCACCGCGATCACCTCTCTCTCCATCGGCCTCTCCGCCGGGGCCAACGCCGCCGTGTCCCAGGCTATCGGGCGCGGCGACGGGGAGGAGGACGAGCGGCGCCTCGCCCTCCACGCCATCGGCCTCGGCCTTGTCCTGTCGGTGCTGGTGGCGGCGGCGGTCTGGGCGGCGCAGGGGCCGCTGTTCTCGGCCCTCGGCGCCTCGGCGTCGGTGATGGAGGAGATCCGCCTCTACGTCCCCTGGTGGGCGGCGAGCTTTCCCTTCCTCGTCGTCGCGATGCTCATCACGGCGGTGTTCCGCGCCCATGGCTCCGGCACCACGGCGGCGGTGCTGATGGCGGCGCAGGCGATTGTGAACGTCTGCATCACGCCGGTCTTCATCTACGGCCTCGGCCCCGCGCCCGAGATGGGCACCGGCGGCGCGGCCTTCGCCACCTTCCTCGCGCGGGTGGCGATGATGGCGGCGGCGGTGGTCTGGGCGCTCAGGACCGGGGTGGTGCGGCTGGACTGTGGGCCCTGGCGGGACCTGCGCAAATCGCTGGTGGAGATCACCAAGGTCGGCGCCCCCGCCGCCTTTTCCAACGCGATCAATCCCGCCGGCATGGCCGCCGTCACCGCCGCCGTGGCGACCGTGGGCACCGCCGCCGTCGCGGGCTTCGGCGCGGCGACGCGGGTGCAGTCGCTGGCGATCGTGCCGCTGATGGCGCTGTCGGCCGGGATCGGCCCGGTCGTGGGTCAGAACTGGGGCGCGGACAAGCCCGAGCGGGCCGCCACGGCCCTGCACCTCGCCGTCGGCTTCTGCCTCGGCTACGGGGCGCTGGTGGCCGTCGTCCTCTGGACCTTCGCCGAGCCGCTGGCCCTCGCCATCGCCTCCTCCGAGGAGCCGGCGGATTACACCGCCGACTACCTCCGCCTCGTCGGCCTGTCCCTGTTCGGCTACGGCATCCTCGTGGTGTCCAACGCGGCGGTGAACGCGCGGTCCAAGGCGCTCTGGTCGATGGGGCTGTCGCTGGCGCGCAACCTCGCCGTCTACCTTCCGGGCGCCTGGGCCGGGGTGGCGGTGCTGGGCTACACCGGCATCCTCTGGGCGGCGGTGGCGGCCAACCTCTTCGGCGCGCTTGGCGGGGTCTGGATCGGCTGGCGCAACGGGCTCTGGCGGGTCGGGCTGCCGGAGCGGGCCCCGGCGCCGGCCTGACCTACTCCATCTTGCGGCGGATTCGGTTCACCATGAACCAGACCAAGGCCACCACCACGGGAGTCGCCAGAGCGGCGAGCGTCACCTTGCCCACCCCTGCCGCCGCCTCCAGCGGGCCGAGGAGGTAGAGGACGAGGTTCACCGCGTAGTAGCTGATCGCCACGACGGACAGGCCCTCGACCGTGCGCTGCAGGCGCAGCTGGAGATCGGCGCGGCGGTCCATGCTTTCCAGCAGGGCCTGGTTCTGGGCGGAGCGTTCGACGTCGACGCGGGTGCGGAGCAATTCGCCCGCCCGCATCGCCCGGTCGGCCATGGTCTGAAGCCGGCGCTCGGTCGATTTCACGGTCCGCATGGCGGGATCGAACCGGCGGAGCATGAACTCCCCGAAGGTCTGAAGGCCCTCGAACCGGGTCTCGCGCAGGACCTCGATGCGCTGGTTCACGATGGTCTCGTAGGCGCCGGTCGCGCCGAAGCGGAAGGAATTGTCGGTGACAAGCTTCTCCAGCTCGGCCGAAATAGTGAGGAGCTGCGGCAGGATCGCCTCGGCATCCTCGGTGTCGGTCGCCATCGCGGCGACGAGGGCGGAGAGGCGGTCGTCGAGATCCTTCATCGCCGGGCCAAGGGCGCGGGCGCGGAACAGGCCCAGCATCGACATCGCCTTGTAGGTCTCGATCTCGCAGAGACGCTGGACCACGCGGCCAAGGCGCCGGGCGCCGGTCTGCGGCCGGGCGAATATGGCGAAACGGGTGTTTCCGGCGGCGTCGATTCGGAAGTCCCCGGCCACCACGAGGCTGTCGTCGAGGACACGGCTGATCGCCAGGCTCTCGGGGACGAACCACTCCTGCGCCCGGGCCGGGATCACGCTTTCGTCGGTCAGCTCCTCCACCCGGATCAGGGCCGAGGTGAGGCGCGTGCCCGGCGCGGCGGCCAGCCAGTCGGCGGGCAGCGCGGCGAAGGTCGAGGCGTCGAAGGGCCGCTCGGTCAGTCCCTCGCCGAAGACGGTGTAGGTGACGAACTCGGTATGGCACTCCCACTTCAGGCGGTATTTGCCGATCTCGCCGAAATAGTGGGTCGCCCCCGGCTGGGGATGCGGCGCGCCGTGGCGGTCGAGAAGGGCGATGAGATGGGCGCGGTCGGCCTCGCGGTCGCGGCCCGCGGCGCCCGAGGCGGGTTTGAGGGCGAGGTAGGCGGCCTGCCCCGGCGCCGCCAGCACCGGAAAGGGCCGCGCGTGCAGCTCGTTCGCCACTTCGTAGCGCAGGGGGTGATCGGCAAGATCGGGCATGGGCGTCGGGGTCCGTCCGGGATGTCGTTTCACCGGAAGGTAACCGAAATCCGCTGGCCGCCAAGGAATTTCTGCAATTATCGCAAAGCCTTAGCTGCACACCAGTGCATACCGCAGGTGGCGGGGGACCGAGCCGGGGCGACCCGATCCCTTTGTCGTCATGGGGTTACTGGATGCGGGCCCAGGTCTGCGAGGCGCAGACCGCACCGCCGAGGACGCAGCCCTGAAGCTGGAGGCGGTCGCCGTTCAGCGCCATCTTGCCGCGATAGATCTTGTCGTTCGAGGGGCGCCAGACCTGCCCGTCGTAGGTGCCGTCGCCGTTCGGGACCATGTCGATCACGATCTGACGGCCGATGTTGGGGGACTGGTATTCGCCGGAAGTGTTGAAGGTCCGGGAAATGGTGCCGCAGACCGCCCCGCCGCAGGGGGCAAGGGTGACATGGGCGTAGGAGCCGTCGTCGACCTGGGTCTGCCAGATGCCGTCGGCGGGGTCGGCGGCGGCAAGGCCCGCCGAGGCGAAGAGCACGGCGAGGCCGAGCGCGATGCGTGTCATGGATGGGTCTCCTCCCTAGAATGCGCCCGAGCATGGGGGCGCTTTCCCGCGCCGTTCAAGTCTGACGTGGGGTCCGCCGCGGCCGGCATCGAAGGCATCCGCGCCCGGCTTCGGCCCGCCCGAAGATCGCCGGATCCGACGCAGGCACAAGGCGCCCCGCCCCCTCCTCTTTTCGCCCTCAAATACCTCGGGGGGCCCGCAGGGCGGGGGGTCGCCATCGGTGCGCCATCGGTCAGAGCGACGATGGCGACGCACCCTCCGTCGCCGGCAACTCGCGCCGACCTTGGGACCGACGCCCCGTGCGGTGGGTCTTGACCCACGCGCCCCCGGCGGGCATCTGCCGGCCGAGCCCAGACAGGAGCCGCGCTATGATCCTCTACCCCGCCATCGACCTCAAGGACGGCCAGGCCGTGCGCCTGCTGCGGGGCGAGATGGAGAAGGCGACCGTCTTCAACGACGATCCCGCCGCGCAGGCACGGGCCTTCGTGGAGGCGGGCTGCGAATGGCTGCATCTCGTCGACCTCAACGGCGCCTTCGCCGGCCAGCCCGTGAACGGTGCCGCGGTCGAGGCGATCCTCGCCGCCTGCCCCGGCACGCCGGCGCAGCTGGGCGGCGGGATCCGCGACATGGCCACGATCGGGGCCTGGCTGGACAAGGGGCTGGCCCGCGTCATCCTCGGCACCGTGGTGGTGGAGCGGCCGGAGCTGGTGCGCGAGGCGGCCCGCGCCTTCCCGGGCCAGGTCGCCGTCGGCATCGACGCCCGCAAGGGCAAGGTGGCGACGAAAGGCTGGGCCGAGGAGACGGATGTAGAGGCGACCGACCTCGCCCGGTCCTTCGAGGACGCGGGCGTGGCCGCCATCATCTACACCGACATCGACCGGGACGGCGCGATGGGCGGGCCGAACGTTGCGGCGACCGAGGCCCTGGCACGCGCCGTGTCCATTCCCGTCATCGCCTCGGGCGGCGTGTCCTCGCTGGATGACCTGACCGCCCTCAAGGCGACCGGCGTGATCGCGGGCGCGATCTCGGGCCGGGCGCTCTATGACGGGGCGATCGACCTGGGCGAGGCCCTGAAGGCGCTGGCCTAGTCGGCGGCGACCTCGGCGAAGCGCTCCAGCGCGGCTTCGATGGCCTCGAAGTAGTCGGCGTCGTCGTCGACATCGAGGTCGTCGAAGGTCTCCTCGACCTCCTCGTAGGCGACCCAGGTCTGGCCCTCGCCGTCCTCGTAGATCAGGATCTTGAGCGGCAGGTGCAGCCCGGCCAGCGGGTCCGCCTGCATCGCGGGCGTGCCGAGCGCGGGGTTGCCGAAGATCAGGAGTTCGGCGGGGGCGAGGGTCAGGCCCGCCCGTTCGGCCCCGGCCTCGTGGTCGACGCGGGCAAAGACGGTGGCGCCGGATTCGATCACCGCCGATTCGAGGCGATTCATCGCGGTCTCCACGTCGTCCGAGGTGCGCATCCTCTCGATGTCCGCGGCGGCGGCGCCGGCGGCGAGGGTCAGGGCGAGGGCGGCGGGGATGGTGCGGATCGGCATGGCGGTCTCCTTGCGTTGCGTCACC
>JAMWZF010000221.1 GCA_024304875.1 Paracoccaceae bacterium | reverse complement strand
CTTGCCGCGCAGGATCTCGTCCGCGCCGGCGGTGACGGGGCCGTTGGCGGCCTCGATGATCAGCGGCGCCTTGATGCGGTCGGCGTTGCCGAGGTTGATCACCCCCTCCATCGCCGCCGGGATCAGGATGTCGCACTCGGCCTCGAGCACCGAGGCGCCGTCGGCATGGTGCTGCGCGTCGGGGTAGCCGGCCAGAAGGCCGTCGTGCCGGTTCATCCAGTCGCGCACGTCCTGCACGTTGAGGCCGCTGTCGCTGTAGAGCGCACCATCCCTCTCGATGATGCCGGTGATGATGGCGCCGTCCTCTTCCTGCAGGAACTTGGCGGCGTGGTAGCCGACGTTGCCGAGGCCCTGGACGACGACCTTCTTGCCCTCGAGGCTGCCGCCGAGGCCGGCCTTGGCGACATCCTCGGGGTGGCGGAAGAACTCCTGAAGGGCGTATTGCACGCCCCGGCCCGTCGCCTCGACCCGGCCCTGGATGCCCCCCGCATGGGCCGGCTTGCCGGTGACGCAGGCGGCGGCGTTGATGTCGGTGGTGTTCATCCGGCGGTACTGGTCGGCGATCCAGGCCATCTCGCGCTCTCCGGTGCCCATGTCGGGGGCGGGGACGTTCTGGGCCGGGTGGATCAGGTCGCGCTTGGCCAGCTCGTAGGCGAAGCGGCGGGTGATCTGTTCCAGTTCGTGCTCCTCCCAGGCGCGGGGATCGACGCAGAGCCCGCCCTTGGAGCCGCCGAAGGGGGTCTCCACCAGGGCGCATTTGTAGGTCATCAGCGCGGCCAGCGCCTCGACCTCGTCCTGGTTGACGGCGAGGGAGTAGCGGATGCCCCCCTTGACCGGCTCCATGTGCTCGGAATGGACCGAGCGGTAGCCGGTGAACGTCTCGATCTTGCCGCGCAGGCGCACGCCGAATCGGACGGTGTAAGTGGCGTTGCAGACGCGGATCTTCTCCTCCAGCCCCGGCGAGAGGTCCATCAGCCGGACCGCGCGGTTGAACATGATGTCCACGCTTTCGCGGAAGCTCGGCTCCTTCAGGGATTGTGTGTTCATCTGGGCCTCCCACGTTCCGGTGTTCCTGCAGTGAGCACGATTCGGGCCGCGAGAGCCACCGTCTTGACCCGGAACGCGGGCCGCCGCGCGGCCGAGGGGCCCCGCCCGGCCGCGAGCCCCGAAGCACCTTGTGCCTGCCAAAGGTTAACAATGCGTGACGGCGGGTTGCTCTGTTCGCACGCCCGGTCAAATCCAACACAATTCGTCCACAGTTGGTCGTAAATTCGCCGTCTTCCCCTGCGATATCCACCTCTTAGACGCCCCATCTGCGTCCTGGCGTCGTCAGGGCGATCACAGGTGCGGGCGCTTGCGCGAAGAGGGACGTGATGACGGAATCGCAGGCACGCGACGCGGACAGGACCGTCAGCGCCCGGCCCCGGGGGCCGATCCGGCGCGCGCTGTCCCGTGTCATCCGCATGCGGCGCGACGAGGAAGGCAACTCCACGATCGAATTCGTGATCCTGTTCCCCCTTCTCATGCTGATGTTCTTCAGCGCCGCCGAAAGCGGCGTGATGATGATCCGCTATGTCATGCTCGAGCGCGGGCTGGACCTGAGCGTCCGCGCGATCCGTCTTGGCACCTCGAACGTGGTGGAAGCCGACGATGTCAAGACGATGGTCTGCAACGGTGCAGGGATCATCCCCGACTGCCTGAACGCGGTGCGGGTGGAAATGGTCCAGGTGCAGCTGACCAACTGGACCGACCTGCCCCGGACCGCCGACTGCGTGGACCGCAACGACCCGGCTAGGCCGCTTCGGTCGTTCTCCACCGGCGGGACCAACGACCTCATGGTCCTGCGCGTCTGCGCCCTGTTCGACCCGATGTTCCCCTTGGCCGGGCTCGGCTTCCAAGTGGCCAAGGAAGACGGGTACCGCTACGCGCTGGTGTCCACCTCCGCCTTCGTGATGGAGCCAGGCTGACATGACCATGCCGTCCAAGACCTCCCGTCCCACAGCCACTCCGACCGCCGCGTTGCGGCGACGCGTCGTCCGGTTCCGCCGGGACGAGGAGGGCGGGTTCATCATATTCACGCTCTACCTGTTCATCATGATGCTGATGATCGGCGGCCTGGCGGTGGATTTCATGCGCTACGAGATCACCCGCTCTCGGCTGCAGAACACGCTGGACCGGGCGATCCTCGCCGCAGCCGACCTCGACCAGACGCTGCCGCCCGAGGACGTGGTGCAGAACTACTTCGACATCAACGGCATGACGCAATTCCTCAACACGCCGACGATCGTCACGGGCGGGATCAACTACCGGACGGTGAACGCCAACGCGAGCGCGACAATCCCGATGATGTTCGCCAACATGATCGGCATCGAGACGATGGACACGATGACCGTCGCCACGGCGACCGAGTCCGTGGAGGACATCGAGATCACGCTGGTGCTCGACATCTCGACCTCCATGGCGTCCAACAACAAGCTCGAGGAAATGAAGGCCGCCGCGAAGGACTTCATCCGCATCATCTATGCGCAGAACGAGACCGAGGACATCTCGATCTCGATCGTTCCGTACTCGACCCAGGTCAACGTCGGCTACGACATCATGCGCGATATGACCGTCGACTGGCAGCACGACGAAAGCTTCTGTGTCGACTTCACGTCCAGTGATTACACCGTGCCGTGGATCCGACCTTCCCGTCAGGCGGTGCAGACGGCGCATTTCGACCCCTGGTACACCTGGGGCCCCACCGTCACCGAAACCGAGCGGAACCACGTCTGCCGCTACGGGACCTCGTCCGAGATCATGATGCTCAACAACGTGCAGAGCGAGCTGATGGCGCACATCGACGGGCTGGTGGCCGGGGGCAACACCTCCATCGACATCGGCGTGAAATGGGGCGTGGCCCTCCTGCACGACGAATTCCGCCCCGTGGTGGACGCCGCAATCGCCCGGGACGAGGTTCCCGAGGCCTTTTCGGGACGCCCCTATTCGAACACCTCCGGCCAATCCATTAAGATCATGGTCGTCATGACGGACGGCGAGAACACGGACGAGTTCCGGCTGAACGGCTCCATGCGGACCGGCTATTCCGACGCCCGGCTCGATCCGCGGACCGGCCTCTTCTACATCCGCGGAAGCGAATACGGCGACCGCGACCGGGACGGCATCCGCGACGAGGGCTGGTACGTCCCGCACCTCTACCCGAACGGCAATTTCTGGCGCAGCAACGGGGACGGCGTCGACCGCAACCCCAACTACGCCTACCTGCACGGCGAGGACGACGACCACACCCGGACCTACACCGGCATCGACGGCAACGGCACCTGGTCCAATCAGGTCAGCGCAATGTCGGCGCGGACCTTCAACTACAGCTCGGACATCGACATCGACGCCAGCGACTACCGGCCGTCCGGCAGCAACACGATTTCGAACCAGACCGTGCGGCTGAAGTACGACGAGCTCTACGACCGCGTGTCGCTGCGCTATCACGCCTACCATCACATGTACGCCCAGCGGTGGTGGGCGAGTGACTACTACGCCCACGTCAACGACATCATGTGGTCGGTCGGTGGTACGACGAAGAATTCCCAGATGCACAACATTTGCAATGCCGCGAAAACCTACGGCGTGACGATCTACACCATCGGTTTCGAGGTGAAGGACCCCAGTGCCATCGTGATGGAGGATTGCGCCTCCTCGCCGTCGCACTTCTTCCGGGTCGCAGGCGACGAGATCGGCGACGCCTTCCGCTCGATCGCGCGTCAGGTCAACGAGTTGCGGCTGATCCAGTAGGGCCGGACCGGCCATGACAAGCACCCTGATCGGGGCAAGGACGACGATGAGACGGTTGATGACATCCCTGACGGCGGCGATCGCCCGCTTCCGCTCGGACGAGAGGGCGAGCCTCTCGGTCGAGACGGTGATCATCTTTCCCCTGCTCGCCTGGGTCTACATCGGCATGTTCACCTACTTCGACAGCTTCCGCGCCCAGTCGCAGTCGGACAAGGCGACCTACACCATCGCCGACATGCTCAGCCGCGAGCAGTTCTACATCACGCCCCTCTACATGGACACGCTGTGGGAACTGCACGGGATGCTCACCCGGGACAACAATCCCACAAAACTGCGGGTGTCCGTGCTCGAATGGAACGACACCCGCGACCGCTACCTGACCGTCTGGAGCGAAGGCCGGGGCGACCCCCCGCCGCTGACCGACACCGATCTGTGGTCCCCGGGCTACCGGGACCGGCTTCCCGACGGGCTGCCCGACGGAGAGCAGGTCATCCTTGTCGAGGCCTGGACGATCTACGAGCCGCCCTTCGACCTCGGCCGCCTGATCAGCGATGACCTGAGCGGGAGTTTCGGCGCGGTGAGCTTCGACACCTTCACCGTGATCCGGTCCCGCTTCACCAGCCAGCTCTGCTGGAACACGGTCGAGAACGGGGACACCACGACCGCAACCTGCTGAGGCCGCCGATCAGGGGGCCCGGGCCGCGATCCGGCGGGCGATCTCCTCGGCCATGGCCCGGGCAGCGTGGGACGACGTCGTCCCGCCGACCCCGACCCGGCGGCCCGTCCGCCACCAGAGCCCGGGCGCCCAGACGCGCGGCGCGATCCGCCGGTCGAGCACCAGCAGGAAGCCGTTGGACGGCTTGAAGGCGAAGGTCCCCCTCTCGACGCTGCGGATCGCGCCGAGGGGAGCGATGGGCCGCCCCGTGCTGTCCATCAGCCCCTCTTCGGTCAGGATGATCGACAGCCGCGTCGCCCGCCGAAGCGCCTCGCCCCCAAATCCCGCCCCGGCGGCGCAAAGCACCAGTAGCCCCTGCCACAGCGGCGAGGGCGGTTGCAGAAGCGCCATCCAGACAAGCATGACCGCAAGCGCCCAGAGGATGCCGACGGCGAACAGGCGCCGCGCGGGCGAGACGGCCATGCTTGCGATGATGTCGTCTCTCATGTCCCGGCTCCCACGGCGCGGCGGACAAGACCCCAGTAGATCGTTTCGATCTCCCGCTCGGTCAGCCGCCCGTCCGGGCGATACCAGTTGGTCGGCCCGGTCAACAGGGCAATCAGCGCCAGCGTGGCGATCTTGGGATCGTCGAGGGTGAAGCTGCCCTCGGCCTCGCCGTCCCGCAGGATCGCCTCCAGCTCGTCCTCATAGACCCGCCGAAGGCGTTCGATCTCGGCGAAGTTCTCGTCCGTGAGGTTCCGCAGTTCCATGTAGGAGACGAAGACCTCGCGCGTGCGCGGCAGGTGCCAGCGGATGTGGAACCGGGTGAAGGCCTCGAGCCGGTCCAGCGCGGGGCGTCCCGCGACCTCGGCCGCGGCGACGGCGCGGTCGGCCAACAGGGCCTCCATGTGCCCGCGCATCAGGTCGAACAGAAGGCTCTGCTTGTCCGAGGTGTAGTTGTAGCTGTCTCTTAT